>CALFYR010000305.1 GCA_937954195.1 uncultured Dehalococcoidia bacterium | reverse complement strand
GCGTAAGCGGCGAGTTCGAGCGCATCGACCGCGTAGGTGAGCGGGTTGGCGTAGGCCAAGACCTGGAGCCACGCCGGGAGGCCATCGACCGGGAAGAACGCGCCGGAGAAGAAGAGCAGCGGGAAGAGCGCCAGGTTCATGACCAGGTGGAAGCCCTGCATCGACTGGACGCGGGATGCCAGCGCCTGGGCGATCCCGGTCAGCATCAGGTTGAGCAGCACGACGGCGGCAACGGCGATGCCGATGCCGGGCGCGATGCCGTACTGCCATTCGAACTCCACGAACGGCGCCGCAACCAGGAGCACCACGAGCGCCTGGAGCGCGCCAATTACGAGGCTCGCGAGCGACTTACCGAGCAGCAGCGTACGTGGGTGGTGCGGCGATGAGAGCAACAGCCGAAGCACGCCGCTATCACGGTCGCGGTAGTAGGACGCGCTCGAAAAGGTCGATGAGAACACGGAGGTCATCACAACCGTGCCTGCGACGAGGTAGGCGGTGAAGTTGCCCGCGGGAAGGTTTGCCGGTTCGAGGCCGCTCGAAACCCCGTTACCGAGGAACACCAGGAACAGCAGCGGTGTCAGCATTGACGAATAGAGCTGCGAACGGGAGCGTGCGACGTTGGAAAGCTCGCGGGTGGCGAGTGTGACGATGGCGCTCATTTGGCGGCCTCCGTGCGTGCGCGGACGTGGCGGAAGTACGCGTCGGCCAGCGTGGCGGGTTCTATCGACACCCCGCGGATGGCGTTGCCGGCGATTTCGAACACGCGGGGAACGAAGGCCGAGGCGTCATCCACGGTGACCATGACGGTTTCGCCGCTCGTTGAGAGCTCGCCCGCCCCCGGGAGGGCAGCGACCCGGGCGAGGTCTTCGGGCACCCGATCCGGCCAGGTGATGCGGACCGACTCCTTGCGGAGGCCTTTTTTGAGTTCGGACGGCGTGCCGAAGGCGGCCACGCGCCCGTCCTGGATGAACGCCACATGGTCGCAAACGCTGTCGGCTTCGGGGAGGTCGTTGGTCGCGAGGACGATGGTACGGCCCTCGCGCATCGCGAGGATGGTCTCCCACAGAACGCGCCGCTCTTCGGGGTCGACTCCGGTTGTCGGCTCGTCCAGGAGCAGGAGATCCGGTTGATGAAGCAACGCGCGGGCCGCTTCCAGCCGGCGGCGCATGCCGCCTGAGAGCTCGCCGATATGGTCCTTTGCTCGTGGCGCCAACCCGAAACGCTCGAGCAGGGCCGGGATGCGCGTCTTTCGTTCTGCAGCGGGAACCGAAAACAGGCGCCCCGAAAACTCCAGGTACTCCGTGGGCGTCATCAGCGGATCGGAGGCGTTCTCCTGGAAGACGGTACCGAGCCGCGCCCGGAGAGCTTTCGAGGGAGGTTCGCCGAAGACCTCGATTGCGCCGCTATCGGGCAGGTCCATGGCGGCGAGGAGAGCGATGAAGGTGCTCTTGCCGCTGCCGTTCGGGCCAAGAAGGCCGAATACGGAGCCTTCCGGCACGTCCAGGGTGAAGCCATCGAGCGCGCGACGTTCGCCATAGGCGCGGATGACGCCGCGTGCGGCAATGACCGGCGATGGGGGCATGCGCTCAGTGTCCCATTCGGGGGCCGGAGGGGCGAGTAAGCTAGTACTGGTAGGAGGGATCGACGAGCATCACGACGATCTGGCTCATCACGATGAGCATGATGATGGCCATGAGCGGGCTCAGGTCGATCATGCCGCCCTGGGGCATGAAGCGCCGGAAGGGGTCGATGAGCGGGTCGGTGGCGCGATGGAGCATTTGGACCAGCGGGCTGGACTGGTCAACCGGAAGCCAACTCATGAGTGAGCGAGCGATGATGGCCCACAACATGATGTTGAGAAACGCGAGCGTTATCTGGGCGACGTACGGATGAATGGCGGTGCTCCCGGGGTGAGCTCGTTGTACCCCTCAGGATACCAGATCGGCCGAAAGCGGATGGAAATTCAGGCGTGGCGTTCGACCACGAAGGCGAACGCCGCGCGCTTTCTGATTCGGAACGCGAGAAAGGGGCTCCCTGTGGAGCCCCCTGTGGTTGGTTCAGCGTGCGTGCGGTCACCTTCTGCCGATGTAGAACCCGCCGCTCACGATGCTCAGGACCAGCGCCACTGCGAGCGCGAAGAAGAAGACCTTGGCTACGAACACTCCGAGTCCGCCGAAGAGCAGGACGAGGAGCAAGAGAAGAAGCAGAACGCCTAGCATTTGCGGCACCTCCTAGGGCACGTGCGTGTGCGGGGGTTCGACGACGGTGGTCGTGCGGTCACCGCGGTAGAACGGCGCGAACGAGGCGAGGAACATCAGGAACATCAGCATCCCAAAGACGCCGACTCCCATGAGGATCCAGCCGACGGCGGCGATATCGACACCCTGCGCCTGGTAGTTCACCGCGAAGGCGAGGATGGCGCCGATGGCGAACAGGAACAGGCTAATTCCAGCGGACATGTGCGTTTCCTCCGTTGGCCCGGGCTTACCCCCGGTGCGTGGCATCACTATGCGGCGGGACCGCTTTCAGAAAGACAACGGCGGCGGCTTTACCGCATATCGAACGCGTTGCGAACGCCGGGTTCGCCGGGTTCGCATCGGCGCGAACGGCAAACTACCCTGTTAGGGATGGGGCACAGGAAGAACCGGAAGAAAGAGCGGCGTCAGAAGCAGGAGTACCAGCGCTGGGATTCGCGGCCAGCGGTGACCGAGGACCAGTTCATCGAGAGTGATGTGTCGTTGTTGCTTGAGATGGCGCGCCAGCGGACCGAACAGCCGAAGCTGTGCGGTGGGTGCCGCGAATTCGTCGAGGACCAGGAGGGCGGCCGGGGGACGTGCCTGCATCCCGGGAGCGGCGTGTTGAGCCCGTGGACGGATACAGCCGCGTGCGACTTCTTCGCGCGAGGGCGGGCGATGCGGCGGTAGGGCGGATTCGTCCATGCGGTAGTATTGGAGCGTGACCGCGAAACAGAACCTTCAAGAAATGGTCAACGGGCTTCCCGAAAGCGAGGCCGAGCGAATTCTTCGGCTGCTCAGGCCGAAAGTCCGCGGGACCAACTACGAGGGCCCATCCAACGCCTACCGCCTTGCGGAACTCGTTCGCAAATGGGAAGCCGAGGACGCCCAGAGCGATCCGGAACGCGTGGAAGAGTTACGGCGAGCGATGGAGAGTCCTGAAGCCGTGCGGTTCAGGGAAGCAGCGGATTGGCAACAGTAGTCCTGCTGGATTCCGGCCCACTCGGCCTGGCGGTTCATGGTCGCGACCCGGGGCGATAGCAGCGTGGCTTGAGAGGATGGGTGACGCGGGTGCCTGGGCCGCGGTGCCTGAGATTGCGGACTATGAAGTCCGACGCGAGCTCCTTCGGCTCGAGGCGGCGAGTAGCCTGGCCCGGCTGGACGCCCTGGGTCAAAGTGGTTACGAGCCAATCACCACTCCAATCATGCAACGCGCCGCAGAACTGTGGGCGTCGCTTCGACGGCGCGGTCGACCTCTCGCCGACCGGCACGCCATCGACGCCGATGTGATCCTGGCGGCGACGGCCGAGTCGGTGGCGGCCCGGGGCCACCAGGTAATCGTGGCTACGACGAACGCTCGTCATCTGGTTGGTCTCGTCAACGCGGCGAATTGGGAAGACATCGCATTCTAGGCATGGCCGGCGCCTTGGCCCAGGGCGTTCTTTGGCCCGCTACGTTCCCCACCTCGCACTTCCAGCCTCGTCATAAACACGACACAATATCTTGTAGCGAGGGCATTGACGCCCTACTAGATGTTGATCCATACTCACGCCCGCACCCCAAGGAATTGATAAGGTGCCTAGACGCTTCAAGGAATTTACGTCGACCCGTTATGCGCTGCCCGTATTGCCATTTCCGCGACTCCAAGGTTACCGATTCCCGTGCAAACGACGACGGGATTCGGCGGCGCCGGCAGTGCATTTCGTGCGGCGAACGCTTCAGCACGGTCGAAACGGTCCAGTTCTCGAATGTCCAGATCCTGAAGCGCGATGGCCGGCGGGAGGAGTTCTCCCGCGAGAAGCTCCTGAAGGGTCTGCGCTTCGCCTGCGCCAAGCGGGACATTTCTGTCGCACAGCTCGAAGCGCTTGTGGCGGACATCGAAGCCCGGGTCAACGGCGACGGCCGTCCGGAGATTCCATCGCAGTTTGTGGGAGAACTCGCGATGGACGCCCTCCGGCGGCTCGACCACATCGCGTACATCCGGTTCGCGTCGGTCTACCGCTCCTTTACGGACATTGAGTCGCTGAAAGAGGCGGTTGAGCAGCTCGAGCAGGGCCGGGTGCAGACGGTTGAGGAGCGGAACCTTCAGCTTTCGCTGCCCGATACCGAAGCGGCGCCCCAGCCGATGGGCCCGCGCCTGCTACAGGACGTGGAGAGCCGCCACTTCGCGGAGTCGGTGAGCTAGCCATGAAGATCTGGGAACTCCACTCGCAAACGACGAACGGCGCCATTCGCACCACCGCGGACGGGGACGCCGATATCGATGGGCTGCTCCTTTCGGAGAAGGCGTACCTGCTGGTGATGCGGGACTTCCGCCCGCCCGCCCTGGTGCGGCTGGTGCAGGAGCAGGGCCCGTACGCGGCGGCCGACACGCTCGTCGCGCACTTTGCGAGCTATGCGCCGGACAACACCGGCCGCTCACTCGCCCGCGGACGTTCGCGCATGGGCGACCCGATCATCTGCCGATCGGATGAGGCGATTGCCGCCTCTGCCCCACCAGGGCTACCCGCAACGTCCCGCTAGCGTTGGCGAACATTTGTTCGTACACTCACTGCCCGTCCCGCCGGGCGCCACACAATTAATGGGAGGAACGCCATGGTCACCACTACTTCTGAAGGTCTCGGACTGAACTCGGGGGAGTTCGAACCCACGCCGCTCTCCGAAAACGCGAAGGTGGTCATGGAACGCCGCATTGCCCGCCGCAACGAGCAGGGTGATGCCGTCGAAGCTCCCGACGACGTATTCCGGCGGGTGGCGAACAACCTGGCCCAGGCTGAACTTCGCTTCGGTGGTACCGAGGGCGACCGAACGGCCGCGGCCGAGTCGTTCTACCGGCTGATGGCGTCGCTCGACTTCCTCCCCAACTCTCCGACGCTGGTGAATGCGGGCCGCGATCTCCAGCAGCTTTCCGCCTGCTTCGTGCTCCCCGTGCCCGATTCGATCGACGGCATCTTCGAGGCGATCAAGCACACGGCTGTCATCCATAAGTCCGGCGGCGGCACCGGCTTCGCGTTCTCGCGCCTGCGGCCCGCGAACGACCGCGTCCGCTCGACCATGGGTGTAGCCAGCGGACCCGTTTCGTTCATGAAGGTGTTCGATTCGGCGACTGAGGCGATCAAGCAGGGTGGTACCCGCCGTGGCGCGAACATGGGCATCCTGCGGGTCGACCATCCGGACATCGACGAGTTCATCGCGATGAAGGCGGATATGACCACGCTGCAGAACTTCAATATCAGCGTGGCCGTCACCGACGCCTTTATGAAGGCGGTCGAAGCCGGGACGGACTACGACGTCATCAACCCCCAGACCGGCGAGAGTGTCGGGAAGCGCGATGCCCGCCAGGTGTGGGAAACGATGTTCGCGAACGCCTGGAAGAACGGCGACCCCGGCGTCATCTTCATTGACCGGATCAACGCCGGCAGGGCGAACCCGGTCCCGAAGCGCGGCCCCGTGGAATCGACGAACCCGTGCGGTGAACAGCCGCTGTACCCGTTCGATTCCTGCAACCTGGGTTCCCTGAACCTGCATCACTTCACGAAGGGCGAGCCGGGTTCCAAGGAGGTCGATTACGACCGCCTGGGCACGGTAGTGCGC
>CALFYR010000304.1 GCA_937954195.1 uncultured Dehalococcoidia bacterium | reverse complement strand
GTCCGGCGCCGCCGCATCCGCAATCGTTGCGTACCCCGAAAACAGGTTCTGCAGGAACCAGAGCCCAATCATCACGAACGCCGGCACCGGCAACGGAATGAAAATCAGGATGAAGAACGGGATCACCACGTTCACGGTCGCCTTCGGGAACCACACGATGTACGCGCCAAGCACGCCCGCCACCGCCCCGCTCGCTCCCAGCACCGGTATCAGGCTCGATGTATCGATCAGCCCCTGGATAAGCGACGCGATCGCCCCGGCCAGCAAGTAGAACACCGCGTACCCAAAGTGTCCGAACCGGTCCTCCACGTTGTCGCCGAACACCCAGAGAAACAGCATGTTGCCCGCGATGTGCAGCCATCCGCCGTGCATGAACATCGAGGTCACGATCGTGATGAGCACCGCCCAGCGGTCCTGGCCGCCAAGGTCGCTGTCACCCTCCGCCGCGTCGAAGAACTCCCGCGGCTGGAACGCCCACTCGCACACGAACCGGTCCGCATCCGTCGGCGGCGCCTGGAATCCGTAACACACGCTCGTCGTCTGATTGATGAAGTCGTCCCGCAACTGCCCCTGCGTGCCGATCAAGTCCGCCGATAGCGAAACCATGTACACGAACACCGCAATGTTCGCCAGGATGAACAGGTAGTTCACCCACGGCGTCCGGTGCCGCCTCGTGTTGTCGCCGATCGGGATCAACGGACGTCCGCCAGGTGTGCGGTCTCGTTCAACCGAACCACGTAGCTTCGGCCTCCGCGCACCTCCAGCTCGCTCAGCCCACAGTTGTGGACATCCACGCGGAACACGTGCGTCTCCGGCATCGCCAGGACCGCCGAAAGCATGCAGTTGATCGCCGTCCCGTGGCTCACGATCAGCACGTTCTTGCCCGGGTGCGCCTTCGCGATCCGCTCGTACGCCGCAGCCGTCCGTTCACGCACTTCCGAAACCGTCTCCCCGCCCGGCGGCCGCCATGCCGGGTCTTCGCTGCGCATCAGCTTGTGTTGCTCCGGGTAGCGCCGCCGAATTTCGCCCTCCCGTTCCAGCTCCCACTCGCCGTAATGAAGCTCCCGCAAGTCCTGGTCGATCGCCGGCGTAATCCCCCGCTCGCCCAGTGCCAGCGCCGCCGTCCGGATCGCCCGCGAATAATCCGATGTGTAGCACGCCGCGATCTCAACCGGTGCCAACCGCCGTCCAAGGGCGCGCGCCTGCTCTTCACCAAGCGGTGTCAGGTCCGTTTCCGCGTGCCCGCAGAATCGGCCCTCCTTGTTGGTCACCGTTTGCCCATGCCGCGCAAGGTAAATCCGGGTCGTTCGGCTCACCCCGCTATCGTAGACCGGACGCGTAAACCACACCCTCAGAGCCCGTCGCAGCCGCCCGCCCACTCAGTCCTCACCCCTCTCGCCGCTGCTCAGTGGTTGCTCGAACTGCCGGTCTTGCCTCATCCCCGGCGATCCTCGCCATCCCGCCGTCAATCGACAATCGACAATCGACAATCCCTTCTCCCCTTGGCCTCAGCTTCCGGTTCAGCCCCACGGCCCCATCCCGCCGTCAATCGACAATCGAAAATCGACAATCCCGGCCCCATCCCACCGTCAATCGAAAATCGAAAATCGACAATTCACGCCCCCTTCTTCTTCCGCTTCTTCCCCGGCTTCGCCGCAGCCGGAGCAGCACCCGCCACCAGCGCCGCCAGCGCGTCGTCAATCCGGTCCAGCCGCAGCAAAATGGTGTGGACCTGGTCCGCCAGCCGCTGGAACTCCGCGAGCGGCACCGCGCCGGCTGCCTCAACAATCGGCCCCCACGCCTCCCGTGCCGCCTTGGCCATGTTCGCCCGCGTGGCCACGTAGGTCTTCTCGAACTCCCCTGTGGCCGTCTGCCCCTCCGGGCTCGAAGCCACCGTCTCCACTGATTGCCCCCACGTCGACATGAACGTGTCGGTCATCTGTTTCCACTGGTTCATCAGGTCGGCGAGCGAAGGTTGCGTCATGCCGCGCATGGTACATGCCTCGCCCGGCGTGCGGTAAACGCGTCATAAGCGTATCGTCAGTCCCGTGGCCACCCGTCCATTTCCAATGGCTGGCGGTGGCCGGCTGGGAATGCTGACGCGGCAGCGGCTCGTGCGTTCCGCATGGCTCGGCGTTCTGATCGGCCTCGTCTCTGGCGGCGGCGCCATTGTCTTCTACGAGGCCATCGAGTTCGCCACCGAACACCTGCTCGGCGCCCTCGCCGGTTACCACCCTCCCGCCCCGCTCGGCGAAGGTTCGCAAGAATCCAGCGGACCCGATCGCCGCTGGGCGCTCCCGCTCGTCGTTGGCCTTGGCGGCCTCGTCTCCGGTCTCCTCGTCTTCATCCTCGCCCCCGAAGCCGAAGGCCACGGCACCGATGCCGCCATCGATTCCTTCCATCACAAGGCGGGCCGGGTCCGCCTCCGCGTTGTCCCGGTCAAACTCCTCGCCTCCGCTATTACCATCGGCTCAGGCGGTGCGGCCGGCCGCGAAGGCCCCACCGCACAGATCGGCGCTGGCTTCGGCTCCGCCATCGCCGACCGATTCCGTCTCGAGCCCGCCGAACGCCGCCGAGCGCTCGCCGCCGGTATGGGCGCCGGCATCGGCGCCATCTTCCGCGCTCCCCTCGGCGGCGCCATGATGGCCGCCGAAGTCCTCTATAAGCACGATTTCGAAGCCGACGTCATCCTCATGGCGCTCATCTCCTCGATCGTCGCCTTCACCATGTTCGGCGCCTACACCGAATACACACCCGTCTTCGGCGGCGCCGCCGACTTCTCCTTCACCCGCTGGCAAGAACTCCCCTACTACGCCGTCCTCGGCGTCGCCTGCGGCGCCTTCGGCATCCTCTATGCACGCGGCTTCTACGGCGCCACGGATCTCTTCAAGCGCCTCTCCATGCCGGTCTGGCTCAAGCCCGCCGTCGGTGGCGTCATCGTCGGAGCCATCGGTATGGCAGCACCGGAGGCCATCCACGTCGGCTACGGCTGGGTCCAACAGTCCTTCACCGTCGAAGGCATCATGGAGTTCTCCCCCTGGCTCCTTTTGTCCCTGCCTTTCCTGCGCATCCTCACCACATCGCTCACCGTTGGCTCAGGCGGATCAGGCGGTATCTTCGGCCCGGGCATGGTCATCGGCGGCCTCCTTGGCGCTGCCTACTGGCGTCTCGGCCACGAACTCCCCGGCTTCCCCCAGGAACCCGGCCCCGTCGTCATCATCGGGATGACCGCCATGTTCGGCGCCATCGCCCACGCCCCCCTCGCCATGCTCCTCATGGTCGCCGAGATGACCGGCAACCTCTCCCTCCTCGGCCCCGCCATGATCGCCGTTGCCATCGCCACGCTCCTCGTCGGCGATGAGAGCATCTACCGCAGCCAGGTCGGCACCCAGGCCGATTCGCCGGCACACCGCCACCGCTTCTCCTTCCCGCTCCTCACGGCCCTCCCCTCCGGCCGCGCGGCCATACCCGTCCCCATGTTCTCCGAAGAAACCACCATCGCCGACGCGCTCGAAGAAATGGAATCCGCGCGCTCCATCCATGGCATCGTCCGCCGCGAAGATGGCTCGCTCGCCGAAGTCCTCGCCGCCCACGGCCGCGAGGCCTCCGTCCTCGCCACCGTCGGCTCCATCGCCCGCCCCATCCCCGGCGTCATTCAGGCCGATTGGCCGCTGGACCGCGCCCTCGACCTCCTGACCGAACACGACCGCCGCTGGCTCCCCGTCGTCGATGGCCCCGGTGGTGACGTCCTCGGCCAACTCGATATGCGCACCCTGCTTCGCTCCTACCGCCGCGCCGCCGCCCAGCAAATGCGCCAGCTCTCACCCCTCGCCGAAGACGTGCAAACCGTCGAAATCCGCATCGCCGAAGGCTCCCCGCTCGCCCACAAAACCCTCCGCGATGTCCACTTCCCCCACGGCGCCCGCCTCGCCGCCCTCCGCCGCGACGGCGATACGTTTGTCCCCGAAGGCGAGACCATCCTCCTGCCCGGAGATGTCGCCACCCTCACCGTCCTCGCAGGCGCCCGCACCGAAGCCCTCGCCCTCCTCCTCGGAGAGTAAGCGCAGGATTACCCGCCATGGAACATCTGGTCCCCTCCCGTCGTCTGGAACCTCGGAGGCTGAAGATGGCCCAGCCCGGTCTTGGATGGGCTTGTTGGGTGCTCGCCGCGTTCCTCCCCGTTCTTGTGGCGTGCAGCGGAACTTCGGGCGGCTCATCTTCGGCAGACATCGCGGCCTCGCCGGGTGCCACGGTTTCGCCAGCTCCCCCGCGGGCGCAGCCGTCCGGCGGGGCCGCACCCTTGCTCATCCAGGACCAATCAACGGCGCCCGCCGAACTGACCGCCCACCTCGCCTCTCGCCTCGATGTCGATCCCACCACCATCACCTTCGTGAGTATCGAGCCGGCCACCTGGCCGAACGGCTGCCTCGGCCTCGAAACCGCAAGCCAGGTCTGCTCGCAGGCGCTCGTCGAAGGCTGGCTTGCCATCCTCGTCGGACCCGATGGCCGCGAATACCGATACCGCGGCGCCGACACCTACTTCCTCGCCGAGTAGTCAGTCCCGCTCTCGCCGGGTGCTACACTTAGATTTATGACAGCCAGGCTGGTGCTCGCCGATCTCCCCGAAGACGTCCGCGCCGCAATCGCCCGCGGCGAACGCATCAACGTCTACGACAACGGCCACCTCGCGGCCACCGTCGTCCCGGCCGCTGAGGAGCCCGATCACGGCCAGGCCAATGCCCGTGACTACAGGGAGCTGATGAAGGACGTGCCTCCCCTCGATAGCGACTTCGAGAAGGACATCCAGGAAACCTTGACTGCCGTTCTGCGGCCCCAGTCATACCCATGGGCGTAGTCCTCGACTCGTCTTGGATCATCGCGCTCGAACGAGTCCCCGGTCTCGAACTCCTCGACGTCCCCATCTCCCACCCCTGACGACCCGTTAGACCTCACGCGGTACACTAGCCCCGTGACTGATGGTTTCTCCGTTTCCGAAGTGTCCGGCCTCCGCTCCCCTGTCGTCATCATGGCGTTCACCGGCTGGAGCGATACCGGGACCGTGACGGTCGATACCGCCCGCCACCTGGCTGACGCATTCGACGCTGAAACCTTCCTCACCGTGGATCCCGAGGACTACTACGTCTTCACCGAAACCCGTCCCACCGTCCACATCGATGAGGACGGCGTCCGCCGCCTCGATTGGCCCGAAAACGAAGCATTCGCCGCCCGCATCCCCGGCGCCGAACACGACCTCGTCGTTGTCGCCGGTATCGAACCGAACCTCCGCTGGCGCAGCTTCTCCGAACGCCTCTCGGATGTCATCGCCGGCCTCAAACCCTCCATCGTCTGCACCCTCGTCGCGCGCCCCGCGGCCACCCCCCACACCCGCCCCATCCCCGTGACGGGCTCCTCCGCCGACCCGCGCCTCGCCGCGAAGTACGGCCTCGGCCGCTCCCTCTACCAGGGCCCCACCGGCATCCTCGGCGTCCTCCACGATTCCCTCCGCCAGCGCGAAGTGCCCCTCATCAGCCTCGCGGCCGGCGTCCCCCATTACCTCAACGTCGAAGAAAACCCCGCCGCCACCCTGGCCCTTCTTCGCGCGCTCGAACCCGTGCTCGGCTTCCCCGCTCCTCTCGGAGACCTCGAAGAAGAAGTCGACCGCTTCCTCGGCCGCGTCGAAGAAGCCTCCCGCGGAGACGACCAGATCGGCGCCTACGTCCGCACCCTCGAAGAACAGTGGAACGAGCCCGACGATACCACCTCCCCCCAGGACGAAACCGGCGACCTCCCCTCCGCCGATGACATCCTCCGTGACGTCGAAGACTTCCTC
>CALFYR010000303.1 GCA_937954195.1 uncultured Dehalococcoidia bacterium | reverse complement strand
CCATCGAGATGGGGATGCCAGCTCCACCCGTGGCGATAACCTTGCCGACCTTGCGGACCTCTTGCTGGCGGTCATCGAAGACGGCGCGATAGGCGACATCCTTGCGGTGCTCACGGAAGACGGCGGAGAACGGGTGGTCCTCCGCGACGATACGGACGGTTTTGCCTTCGGCTGGCTTGAGGTACGGCTGGCCCCAGGAGAGCCCGCCCGGCGCCGGGAGCCAGTGGTAGCGGTCGCAGCCTTCGAAACCGAGGACTCCGGCCTGGAGTCCATCAGGGCGGCCCACGACGACAACGAGTCCACCGTCATCGAGCAGCCGGCGGGTCTCGTCCAGCCGGCGGCGGAGCTGATCGGCGATGCTGACGGTGGAGGCGCTGGTCGGCGCGTTAATCACGGGCCGGCCGTCCATGGCGTTGTATTCCTTTTCGCCCGAGAGCACTTCGCGCACGGTGCGGTCGATGCTGGCGGGATCGATGAAGACCACGTCGTAGTCGTTGTAGCTCGGGGCGGTGAGCGGGTTGTAGTTATCGACCGCGACGTTGGGCAGGGCGTAACCGATGGCGAGAACACGCATAGTTAGTCATCCGGGAGCAGAGTGCGAAGGCGGCCCGTGAGCGGGCTTGCGAGGTCTTCGCGCCGGAGGGCTGCCGCGACGTTTGCGACGATGTAGCCCAACGGTCTCCCGGTATCGTACCGCGTACCGCTGAAACGGAACGACGAGACGCTTTCGCCAGCTTCAATCTGGCCTGCGAAGGCGTCGGTAATCTGCAGTTCGCCGTTCTTGCCGGGCTTCAGCCGGTCGATGTGGTGGAAAATCGTTTCGGAAAGGATGTAGCGGCCGACGATGCCGAGGCGCGATGGCGCATCCGCCAGGGCTGGCTTCTCCACGACGCCGCGGAGACGGGAAGGGTTCGCTTCGCTCACCGGATTGACGATGCCGTATTGCGGCACGTCCGCATCGGCTACCGGTTCGACGGCGATGATGGAACCGCCGGCGGTCTCGTATGCACCCACCAGCTCCGCGATGCACGATTCGCCGAGGATGATGTCGTCCGGGAAGATGAGCGCGAAGGGCTGGCCTTCGACGTAGTGCCGGGCACAGCTGACGGCATGAGCAATGCCGAGCTGCTTGTCCTGTTTCACATAGTGGAACGTGGCCGTCCCGCCAACCGCGGCGATCGCGTCCGCGAGGTCGAAGTTCCCGGTCGCCCGCACCGCGGATTCGACCCGGGCGCCGGCCGCGAAGTGCTCCGCGATGGCCTCCTTGCCATCGGCGATCACGAAAATGATGGTCGAGATGCCGGCGAGGAGTGCTTCATCGACGGAGTACTGGATGAGCGGGCGATCGACGACGGGAAGAAGTTCCTTCGGGACGGCCTTGGTGGCTGGCAGCATGCGGGTGCCGAGGCCGGCGGCGAGGACAACAGCGGTGGTAACAGGTGGCATTTCGCGACCATGGTAGGATTGGGAAGGTGTAACGGATATACAGCAATCGTGGGCACTGCTATCATCGGAAGCTGTTTTAACCATTCCCGGGGAGTGATTTGAGGAAACGAAGCAAGGTACCACCGAAGCCAGCGCCGCCAGAGCCGCGCATTAACGAGCGTATTCGCGTTCCCGAAGTCCGCTTGATCGATGAGGAAGGCCACCAGGTGGGTGTGGTGAAAACCGCCGAAGCCCTGGCAATGGCCCGTCAGCGCGATGTAGACCTGGTGGAGGTCGCCGCACAGGCGAACCCACCGGTCGCCCGCCTGATGGACTTTGGCCGATTCAAGTACGAGCAATCGAAGAAAGAACGCGAGGCGAAAAAGCATCAGCAGAACGTTCAGCTGCGCGAAGTGCGCATGAAGCCGAAGATCGACGACCACGACATCGACTTCAAGACGCGCACGGCGGCAAAGCTGCTGAAGCAAGGCGACAAGGTGAAGGTGACGGTCATGTTCCGCGGGCGCGAAATCACGCACCCGCAGATCGGCAAGGCCCTGCTGGACCGTGTGACGGGAAGCCTGGAGCACATCGCGATGATCGAAAAAGACGCGATGCTCGAGGGCCGGCACATGACCATCATCCTGGCGCCGGACAAGAAGAAGATGGCCGCCCTTGCCCGTGCCGCAGCCGCTCCCGCGAAAGCGGGTGAGGCGCCCGCCCCCGAGGAAGAGGAAGAAGACGAAGCCATCGCTGCCGCCGCGGCTGCTGCCCGCGTGGTTGGCGAGGACGATGAAGACGAACACGACGACGTCGACGATGACGATGAGGATTCGGACGACGACGAAACGACAGGAGAATAGCTTTGCCGAAGCTGAAGACACACAAGGGTGTTGCCAGCCGCTTCCGTGTAACGGGCGGCGGCAAGATCATGCGAATGTACGGTAGCCGCAATAACTTCCGCCGGAAGAAGCGGAAGCCGATTACGGTGCTCTTCGGGCGGACCGTGGAAGTGGCACCTTCGCACGCACCGAAAATCAAGAAGATGCTGGCCGGCCAGGAATAGGGCTGCCGAGGAGAATCGACCATGAGCCGAGTTAAGCGCGGTGTGACCTCACACCGGCGGCACAAGAAGATCCTGTCCCTCACCAAGGGGCATGCCGGGCAGCGGCACCGGCTCATTAAGCGCGCCAACGAAAGCATGCTGCACGCGCTGCGCTACAGCTACGAAGACCGCCGCGACAAGAAGGGCGACTTCCGCGAGCTGTGGATCATGCGCATCAACGCGGCCGCCCGGCTCCATGGCCTGAGCTATAGCCGGCTCATTCACGGTCTGAAGAAGGCTGGCGTGGAACTGGACCGCAAGCAGCTGGCGGACCTGGCCGTGACGCGGCCGGACGCGTTCGAGCAGCTTGCCGGGCAGGCGAAAGCCGCGCTCGCGTAGCTCCGGAGCTGAGAGACGACCACGAAAGGCGCCCACCGGGCGCCTTTCGCGCGTTCTGGCCCCCGGCCCGGGCCACTACCGAGAGTCGTCCTGGCCGAACCAGAATGAGATGGCTCGCGGCAGTTCGGCGTCGCCCGGTGCCCCAACCCATGCCACGTAACCATCGGGCCGAATCAGCACGGCTTCAGGCGCATCAACGGGGCCGATGACCGGGAGTTCCCAATCATCGGC
>CALFYR010000302.1 GCA_937954195.1 uncultured Dehalococcoidia bacterium | reverse complement strand
GCACTCGGCGCACCGAGCTGGCAATGGATGATGATCATGGTCATCTTCTCGCTCTTGCCGCTGGCGCCGCTGATGGTGCTTTCGTCCCGGCTGTGGTGGGTGTGGGTGACGATGTCGGTTTCGTTCGCCGGGCTCTTCGGGTGGCTGATGCCCCTCGCCGCGGAGCGATGATATACTCGACCAACTCGTGAAAATCCTAACAAGAACAAGGGAGGCGCGGCGTGCCGGGCACCATTATTGACATGCACCTGCACACCCTACGCGGCGCTTCCGATTCGATGCTGGACCCGGACGACCTGATTGCCGAAGCCCTCCGCGTGGGACTTTCCGGCGTCAACATCACCGAACACGACCGCATGTGGGAGTCGTGGGACCTCTCTCCGTTCCGCAAGAAGCACAGCAACATCTTCGTTTCCAACGGGATGGAAGTTTCGACCGACATGGGGCACATCCTGGCCATCGGCCTTAAGGGGTATGCGCCGGGTATTCGAAGGCTCGAAAAGCTGCGCGAAGTCGCGAACGAACAGGGCGCGTTCCTCGTCGTCGCGCATCCGTTCCGCCACTTCTTCGATCCGGTTCACTTCAAGCGCGAAGGCAAGGAACCATTCAACCTGACGCCAGAAGAGGCAGCGAAGCTTCCGGTGTTCCAATTGGTCGATGGCATCGAGGTATTGAACGGCTGCAACACCCCCCGCGAGAACTATTTCGCGCTGCAGGTGGCGAAAGCGCTGGGCAAGCCCGGCACCGGCGGTTCGGATGCCCACAGCACGCAGGGCATCGGCTACTTCGCGGCTGTCTTCGAAGAAGAGCTGACGAGCCAGGAGCACATGGTCGAGCAGATGCACAAGGGCCGGTTCTACCCTGGCCGCGGCCTGAACGAAGGCAAGCTCAACAATTTCTGGGAAACCGCGGAGCCCATTCCGTTCTACGAGTAGTGTTCTCGGCGCGCGAAAAACGAAAGGCCTTCCCGTTCGGGAAGGCCTTTGCGCTTCATGTGGGGATGGTACGCCCGGGAGGATTCGAACCTCCGACCTTTGGGTCCGCAACCCAACACTCTATCCCCTGAGCTACGGGCGCTCGTTGGTGCCGAAGGTGAGATTTGAACTCACACGCCCGTACGGACACTACGCCCTGAACGTAGCGCGTCTGCCATTCCGCCACTTCGGCACCTGAGAAGCATTATCTGCCCGCAGGCGGGAGCGTTCAACCAACCTGGTTCGGCCGCGGGACTGGTGGGCGGTACTGGACTCGAACCAGTGACCTCGTCGGTGTGAACGACGCGCTCTAACCATCTGAGCTAACCGCCCACGCGGACTGCCAGTGTATGCCCCGGTGGCGGCTGCGTTCAATGTGATCCGGGTTGGTACAGTGTCCTTATGACTGACGAAACGCGGATCGAACACGACGCTCTCGGTGAGTATCCGGTACCTGCCTCGGCCTACTACGGGATCGATACGGCGAGGGCCGCGGCGAACTTCCCGATTAGCGGTCAGCGGATGCCGCGCTCGCTCATCCGGGCCATCGGGCTGATCAAGTCGGCTGCGGCCCGAGCGAACAAGGACCTCGGTCTGCTTGAGCCGCACATAGCCGACGCGATTCGAACCGCAGCCGACGAGGTGGTGCGGGGCGATTGGGACCACGAGTTCATCGTCGATGTGTTCCAGACAGGTTCGGGCACCTCCACAAACATGAACGCGAACGAAGTGATCGCGAACAGGGCGAATGAGCTCCTGAGCGGTGGTCCGAAAGGGACGTACTCCCCGGTCCATCCCAACGACCACGTGAATCGCGGACAGTCTTCAAACGATGTAATCCCGACGGCAATCCACGTTGCGGCGGTTGGCAGGATGCGCCTTCACCTCCTCCCCGCGCTGTATCGCCTCGAATCTGCGTTGAACCGGAAGGCCGGTGAGTTCGACGACGTGGTGAAGACCGGGCGAACGCACCTGATGGACGCCGCGCCCATCCGCCTGGGGCAGGAGTTTCATGGGTACGCCGGGCAGATCGAGCGGAGCCGCAAGCGGGTCACCCTCGCAGGTGAGGCACTCCGCGAGGTTGCGCTCGGCGGAACGGCGGTCGGCACCGGCCTCAATACGCACCGGGAGTTCGCAGGGAGGACGCTCGCCTATGTCCGGGAATCGGAGCGGATCCAGGTTGTCGAGACTACGAATCACTACCAGGCGCAGGCCTCGATCGACGCGATGGTTGAAGCGAGCGGCAATCTTCGAGTCCTGGCGACGTCACTCGTGAAGATCGCCAACGACGTACGGCTAATGGGGAGCGGTCCTCGGGCGGGGTTCGGCGAATTGGAACTCGCGGCACTTCAGCCGGGGAGTTCGATCATGCCCGGGAAGGTGAACCCGGTGATCCCCGAAATGGTCGTGCAGGTCGCGGCGAGAGTTGTTGGGAACGACGCGACCGTAGCGATGTGCGGCCAGTGGGGGTTCTTCGAGCTCAATACGATGCTTCCGGTGGCCGGCGCAGCGCTCCTGGAGTCGATTGAACTGCTCGGGTCTGCGTCACACGTATTCGCGGACAGATGCGTCGATTCGCTGCTGGCGACAGACCGGGGCCCGGAACTCGTGGAATCGGGCCTGGCCATCGCGACGCCGCTCGCGCTCGTTGTGGGTTACGACAAGGCCGCTCAGGTTGTTTCACACGCTCTCGATACCGGGAAGTCCATCCGGGACGCCGCCCGCGAACTCCTTGGACTGCCTGACGATGAACTGGGACGAATCCTGGATGTTCGGGCGATGACCGGCGACTAGTTCCGGCGAGCCACGTCGGGCTTGGGCGCGGCTTCTTCTGGAACGACGCGCTGGGATTCAAGGTCAACGACCCATCGGATGGCACGTGGCGGCCGGGGTTGTTCTGGCCGGGGCGGAGTCTGTTGTTCTGGCATGTTGGGCCTCCCTGAGCGAACCCTACGCCCGCGGACGTCGCGAACGGCCAACCGCCATGCCGCGGGGTGTAACAAACGCATATCAGTCTGCGCCACCCCGCCAGGGAAATCCATCGCTGAAACCGAATCTGTACGGTATCGACCGCCGCCCCGTCCTCGCTCGCACACGCGTAATCCGCCACCGAACCAGCTCACCGGATATTGCAACCGCATTGCAGCCTGCATTGCGAGTCTGATTGGACGATGCCTAGGATGGAGCCGTGGTGAACGTCTCCGGCATGGATTCGGTTTCGACGCGCGGTCAGGGGTTGCTGCGGTGGTTGTCTCGACCCGACGCCAGCCGGCAGCTGTCCGGCTATCTTCTCGCAATCGTGGTCGTGGGCGCCGCCGGGTTGGTACGCGCTGCCCTCGGACTGGTCTTCGATGACCTGACCCACACCTTCATCATCTTCATGGCGGCAGTGATCGCGGTTTCGTTCTTCGTGGGCGCCGGGCCGGCCATCCTGGCGACGGTGCTCTCCCTGGTCCTGGGGTTCTTCTTCATCAACGCGGAGTTCTCCGGAATCTCGGCTGGCACATGGGTGGTTGGAGCACTGTTCGGCGTTGAGGGCGTCGCGGTCGCCGTGCTCGGCGACAGACTACGAAACGCCGTGCAAAGCGTGCTCGAACGGGAAACCGAGAACTCCCGGCTTTTCGAACAGGCGCAGGCAAACGAGATCGAGGTTCGCGAAGCGAATGCCGCCCTGCAGCTGCTTGCCGATGCTGGCGTCGAGCTGAATTCGAACCTGGACCTGGATCAGACTCTGACCGCACTCGCCGGCCTCATCGTGCCTCGCATGGCTGACGCCTGCATGATCGACCTGGTCCGCGAAGGGGAGCTTCGAAGGGTCGCAACCTCGTACGCCCGGGAAGAACTCGGTGACCCTCTGCAGCGGCTGGGCGGATCGGGGTCGCTCAACCAGGAGATCCGGATGACCGCTGCTGCCGCGATCATGGGCGGAGACGGCCTGTTCGTCCGCGAGTTCACCGCAGGACTGATGTCGCGGCTCGCGGACGATTCGGATGTCCGCGAGGCCCTGATTGGGATTCGGCCGAAATCGTTCATCCTCGTGCCGATGGCCACGCGCGGCCAGGTGCTCGGTGTCATTTCGTTTCTCCGCGTGGGCGACAGGCCGTTCTTCGATGACGACGACTATGCGCTGGCGCTCCAACTCGGACGGCGCGCCGCAATGGCCGCCGACAACGCTCGTCTGTATGCAGACGCGCGCCGCGCAAACGACGCCAAGGACGAATTTCTCGGCCTCATGTCCCATGAGCTTCGGACCCCAATCACGGTCATCCATGGGGGAGCCCGGGTGCTGCGGTCACGAGGCGAAACGCTCGACGTTGAAACGTCGACCGGCATCCTTTCAGACATTGAACGGGAGTCGAACCGGCTCTCGCGCATGCTGGAGAACCTGCTCGCTCTTTCGCGCGCTGAGCTCGATGGCGACATCACCATTGAACCTGTGCTGCTGCAGCGCATGTTGCCCCGCTTCGTCGATTCGCTGGACGTGGGGCGCGAAAGGGAACTCGTTTTCCGGACGGAGGGCGATCCGCCCGCTGTCTGCGGCGAGCCGGGATACATCGAACACGTGGTCCGGAACCTGGTTACCAACGCGGTGAAGTACAGCCCGCCGGACGCGCCGATCGAGGTCGTGCTGAGCGCTCACCCCGAAGGTGCGGCCGTTTGCGTGCTCGACCGAGGCTTCGGCGTGGGCGATGGCGAGGCGTCGCGGATTTTCGAACGGTTCTATCGGTCCGAACGGACGGCCAAGCTGGCGAGCGGCGCGGGCCTCGGCCTGGCAGTCTGCAAACGGCTGGTAGAAGCGATGCAGGGTGAAGTGTGGGCAAAGCCCCGCGAAGGTGGTGGCCTGGAAGTCGGATTCCGTCTCCCGGCCTACAACGTCGAAGGAGATGAACATGACAACTGAACCGTTGCTGCTCGTTGTGGACGATGAAGCCGGCATTCTGCGGCTGATGAAGTTGGAGCTCTCGGCCCAGGGCTTCCGCGTCATTACGGCGACGAACGGCGAGGAGGCCATCACGGTGGCCGAAGAACAGCGCCCGGACGCGATCCTCCTCGACGTGATGATGCCCGGTCTTTCCGGTCTTGAAGTGATGCGCCGGCTGCGGGAACGTTCGAACGTCCCGATTCTGCTTGTCACAGCAAAAGACAAGGACACCGACAAGGTCCGCGGCCTGGAGCTTGGGGCCGACGACTACATCGTGAAGCCGTTCAACCCGGATGAG
>CALFYR010000301.1 GCA_937954195.1 uncultured Dehalococcoidia bacterium | reverse complement strand
AGACACGGCGGCCACGCGGAACACAAGGGCATCGGCTTCGACGGCGTAGGCGGTTACCGCCGCGGATCCAGAAAGCCGTCGCGCAGCGGACGCGATGGCGTGAAGGGTCTCGTCCAGCTGCTCAGGTGTGCGACTAATCTGGCGCAGGACTTCGACGCTGGCTTCTTCGCGCTCCAGCGCCTCGCTCACCTCCCGGTTCCGCTCCTGCAGCTCGTTGAACAACCGCGCGTTTTCGATGGCGATGACCGCCTGGTCGGCCAGGGTTGCGAGGATTGCGATGTCCCTCGCCTCGAACGGAACGGCTGCGTGACGTCTTACGACTATGGCACCACGGGGACCGTCGGGGCCGGGGATGGGAACAGCGAGCGACGCTCCTTCCGTTGCTCCTTCCCCCCTGAAGTAGTCGGCGGCTCCCGGAAACTCATCGCCCCAGGCCTCGATCGGCCCACAGAACGACGCCGGTATTCCCGTGGTGCTTGCGGCTCGGAGTGGGCTGTTTCCTGGCGCCGAGTAGGCAATCGCTTCAAATTCGCCGCTTGCCTCCGTCCACAGAGTCACGCTCTCTCCCTCCAGCAGCGCGACCATGCCGGCCAATGAGCATCCGCAAAGCCGCCCAGCGGCCCGCGCGATCTCCTCAAGGACTCGCGCACGATCAGACGGCGCTTCCGCGACTATCCCAAGCACCTCGGCTAGTACGGTCTGCTGCTCCAGCGCCTCGCTCACCTCGCGGTTGCGCTCCTGCAGCTCGTTGAACAGGCGCGCGTTTTCGATGGCGATGACGGCCTGGTCGGCGAAGGTCTTCAGGGTCTCGACATCACCGTCGTCGAACGGCACCGCCCGGTGGCGAATCGCCAGCAGGCCACCGAGGGGTCCATCGGGTCCGGGTAGCGGCACGCAAAGCGCCGCCAGTTCGGTTAGCCCATCCTGGCGGTTGATGACTGCTGCCCCCGGGTACTCCTCCTCCCAGGACTCGATGGGACCACACACCCGCAGCGGCTGGCCCGACTCAAGCACGGCGCTGGCGAAGGTGTGTCCACCCTCCACCAAGGTGGCGAGCGCAGAATCTCGGTCCTGGAAGTGCTGAGTTCCTCGGACGCTATCCCACATGCGCAACTCTCCGTCGGGCGCGTGGTAGGCGACGGAGACATGCTCGGCCTGGCAAAGACGTTCGGTTTCCCGGGCAATCCCGTGGAGAATCGCGTCAAGGTCGCTCGGCGATGAGGCGACGATGCGGAGGACATCGGCGACCGCGGTCTGCTGTTCAAGAGCGTCGGCGACCTCGCGGTTACTTTGCGCCAGGTCTCGCACCAGACGGGCCTGTTCAATCGCGATGACGGCCTGGTCGGCAAAGGTCTGCAGGAGGGCGACTTCCGAGGTAGTGAAGCCGACACTATCGTCCGCGCGGAGGACCTGGATTGCCCCGATGACCTGCCCGTTGTTCAGCAAAGGCACGGTCGCGCCAGCGGCCACATCGTAGTCGACCGAAGCCCAGCCTGCGCCAACTCCCGGTGCGTCGTTGCGAGTGAACAGCTGCACCCACGGTTGACCGCTATCGACCCTTCGCACGGTCCACTCGGAGTTCGCCGATTGTGTTGCCTCCCATTCAGCGGTGAGCCCATCACCGGCAACCAGTCTCGAGATTCCAGCGGGTTCGCGAATGTGCAGGGCAGCATTGGTGCCCTTCAGGAGCCTCCGGGCGTGCCCCAGGAGTTGTTCGAAGACGTCGCCCGGGTCGCCCGTCCCGGTCGCCAGCGCCTGGAGCACGCCCGAAACAGCTGTCTCTCGCTCCCGCGCGGCCCCAAGCTCCGCCTCCAGCTCCGCGACCCGCGCTGCCATGGCTTCGTAGCTTGAGTCTCGCGTCTCCGTCACGAGGCCCTCCCTTCGCCCCGGCGATATTCTTCGCCGCAATTGGACGAAATCCCGCGGCAGAGTCTAACCTCTTGCGACCCATGCCGGACAACCCTCCCTTCAATGCCAGGGCGTTTTCCGATGTCTGACGGCTCACCCGCCATAGCGGTCGCCGGCGATGTCACCGTGGATTGGACGATCGTCACCCCGCCGGGCACGAGTTCGAACCTGCAGCTCGCCTATCTCTGGGAGCGCGAAGGGACGGTCACGGTGTCGGCGATGGCTGGCGGCGCCGCCCTCATCGCGTCCCTGGCTCGCCGCCTCAGCGGCGACACCCTCGCGTCTCCAGCGCTGCCCGATGGGGCGTTGAACGACCCGCGCTTCGCAACGGCGCCCCGGACGTTCACCGTGTGGAAGTCGTACCCGCTGCGCATCGGCAGCACGGAAAGCCGATGGCGGTTGGCGGAATTCCTGGGTTGGCTGGGCACGGTCGAAGGTGGCGCTGCCGAGCGAGTCCCGGCCGCGCCCGTCGTGGTTCTCGATGATGCTGACCTCGGCTTTCGGGGGCGCCCCGAAAGTTGGCCTGTGGGTCTCGAAGACGCGGGGCGAGTTCGCCACGTCGTGCTCAAGATGGCGACTCCCATCGGTTCGGGCCCGCTGTGGGACCACCTCGTTGAAGTGGCCGGTGATCGGCTAACGGTCTACATAACATTGGGAGACCTCCGGAAAGAGGACGCCGCCGTTGGGCAGGCGCTCTCGTGGGAGCGAACGGCCTCGGAGGTAGTTGCCGCGGTGTTGCGGCGTCCCGACCTGGGCCGGGCGAAGCGCGTTGTTGTGGGAGTCGGGCTCGCCGGGGCGGTCATCATCGAACCCGGTGGCGAAAGCTCGCTCGTGTACGACGCCAGGAATCTTGAAGGCGATTGGGAGGCGGCGCATCCCGGAACGCCGTATGGGGCGGGCTCGGCCGTGGTGGCGGCGCTCGCCACCTCGCTTGTCCGCGAAGACCCCGATCACGTCTCCCGGGCGGTCACCGACGGGCTGTTGTTGGCCCGCCGTCTCCATGAGGCGGGATTGGCAGTGTCTCCCGAGGGGCATCCGTCCCTGGACGTTGCGTCCCCAACGTCCGAGGGCCCCGGCCCCTTCGCGATCGGCCGCGTTCCGGACGATGCCTCGTGGTCACTGCTGCGCGAACACGGGAACGGGGAGTACCGCGCCATCGCCGAACGTGTGCTGCTTGAGGGCGAAGGGCCTGCGGCCGCGGGAGTGCCCGTCGAGCGCATGGGCTCCTGGGCCTCGGTCGACCGGGCGGAGATCGAGAGCATGCGCAGCATCCGGAACATCGTGAGCGAGTATCTCGCGCTCACCAGGCGGCTCCGGCCCTTGAGCATCGCGGTGTTCGGCCCGCCGGGTTCAGGCAAGTCGTTCGCCATCAAGCAGATGGCGGGCCAGTGGGTTGCCAGCGGACTGCCAATAAAGACGCTCGAATTCAACGTCTCTCAGTTCACATCCGAGGACGCGCTCGCGGCGGCGTTTCAGCGAGTGCGCGACTGCGCTGTCGAAGGGGCATTCCCGCTCGTGTTCTGGGACGAGTTCGACAGCGCCCGAAATGGCCAGGAACTTGGCTGGCTCGCCCAGTTCCTCGCTCCGATGCAGGATGGCTCCTTCCTCGAAGGTGCGCTGACGCGCCCCATCGGGTCGGCGTTGTTCGTCTTCGCCGGGGGAACGCACGCGACCATGGAGAGCTTTAAATCGCGCGCCGGTCATCTGCCCCAGGCGAAAGCCACGGACTTTCTCTCCCGGCTCCGGGGCTACATCGACATCCTTGGCCCGAATCGCGCGGGCCCGGAGGATGGGTCGTTCGTGGTCCGGCGGGCGTTTCTTCTCCGGCAGATGCTCGAAAGAAAGGTGCCGCAAATCGTCGGCGCCACCGGTGCGCGCATCGATCCGGGCGTGGCGAACGCCTTCCTGGCGGTGGAGCGGTACGTCCACGGGGCCCGGTCAATGGAGTCGATCATCGACATGAGCGCACTCACCGACCGCTCGCGATACGGCCGATCGAGCCTCCCGGCGCCCCATCAGCTCTCGCTGCACGTGGACGCGGAGGAGTTCATGCGGTTGGTGGAGAGCCGGTAGCTCATGTGGCGACCCTCGGCCTCGCCGCCGTACCTATGGCTAGTCGGCCGAGATTGACCGTCGCTGAGCCGGTTGTGGCGGGACGCGAGCATACTCAGATCTATTGCGTCGTCCTGGGGTCAGGTCTTCATCGCCATCGCGCTGGCGCCACCGCTAACGTCCCGGCCGCGTGGCGCGCTATCGTAAGGAACGAGTGGACGATGGGCCGGGCGATCGCGCCCGGCGGGAACACCGCCTTCATCCGAGCTGCCTGAGGTGGTGGATCGACGGGCAATGCCCGCAGCTCACCTCGGAGGATGTCGTAGGAGCCACCATGGTCGGCGCGTTCCACGATGCGCCCAGCCT
>CALFYR010000300.1 GCA_937954195.1 uncultured Dehalococcoidia bacterium | reverse complement strand
ACAGCTACGCGAACCACTTCGAGTTCGGCCTGGACCTCATCCTGAATGGGCTCGAGGCGGAACTGCGTCGCGCCGGCCCCAAGGGCGGAGGTTCCTAGCCCCGCGCCTACCCCCAGAGGCCCTCGCCGGCCGCCGAATTCCAGGTCTCGACGATCTTGCCGTCGCGGACCTTGAAGATCTCGATGCCGGAGCGTTCGTATCTCGTGCCGTCGGCGATGAACGAGAACTGGTAGGCGCTGGCGTAAAGGTCGCCTTCGGCCAGGGCGGCCGCGTTGTCGAACCGTACCTCGGTCGCCTGAGCGAGGAACCCGGCGATCCGCGCCTTGTTCTCCGCGAGCGTCATCACCACCTGGTGGCCATGTTCGTGCCGGATGCACGGGTCGGCGATGTATCGGCCCGCCGCTTCGGCGTCGCGATCGTGATAGACGGCGTCGGTGTATTCCTGGATGAAGGCGTGCAAGTTCACGCCGAGGATCCTACATCGCGCGGACCGCGCCCGCCGAAACGAGGCCGCTGATGTCGGCATCCGAGAGGCCGACTTCGGCCAGGATCGCGGCAGTGTGTTCCCCCAGGATCGGCGATGCCTTCTCGGCACGCAGCGGCGTATCGGAGAAGGCCACCGGTGGCGCCACGACGGTGATGCCGCCGACCAGGTCGTGTTCGAGCCGGGTGACGAACCCGTTGGCAACCACCTGCTCGTCATCCACCAGCTGCTCCCGAACGCGCACGGGGCCTGCCGGGATCCCGACGGCGCCGAGGCGTTCGACCCAGTTGGCGGTCGTGTCTTGCATCAGGAGCGCCTCGACCGTCGCCGTGAGGTCCGCGGCGTAGGCGCGGGCGTCATCGGGGAGCCACGAGGGATCGCGGCTCCAGCGGTCATCGAAACCGACGACATCCATGAACTTCCGGCGCAGAGGCTGCGGCAGGGCGGCCACCGCGATCATCCCGTCGGCGGTCCGAAGGAAGCCGTAGTAGGCCCCGGCAGGCGCGTGGGGCTGGAGCGATTCGTGTTTCTCAATCACGTCGGCCCAGGTTTGGCCATCCTTGAACGCCGTCTTCAGGTATTCGACGAATTCTTCCCGCCAGCCGTCGATCGCATCGATGTAGTTGACGCCGTTGTTCTGAAGCACGAGCGCCGCATGGAGGAGGGCTACGTCGAGCCGCTGCCCGCGCCCGGACCGTTCACGCACGTACAGCGCGGTGGAAACGCCCCAGGCGAGGAGGAGCCCGGCGGTGTAATCGATGATGGGCTGCGGTGGCTGGATAGGGCCCGTTTCGGTGATGTTTGACATCCCCGAATAGGCGGCGAGCACCACGTCCATGCCGGGCTTACCGGCCATCGGGCCCTTGCGGCCATAGGCGGTGTTCTCCGCATAGATGAGGCGCGGGTTCGCCTCGATGAGCTGCTCGTACGCGAGCCCGAGCTTCTCTGCCTGGCCCGGCCGGAAGTTCGCGACGATGATGTCGGCCCGTTCGCAGAGGGTGCGCACGGCCTGCCGGGCCGTCGCATTGTTCAGATCGACGGCGAGAGAGCGCTTGCCCCGGTTCTTGTTCAGGAACTGCCGGCCTTCGCCGGGGACAATCTGGCCGTGGTGGCGCGTGTCATCGCCGATGAGCGGCTCGACCTTAATCACGTCGGCGCCACCATCGGCGAGGAGCTGCGAACAATAGGGAGCAGCGATGAATCGCCCGAATTCAATGACCTTCAGCCCGTCAAACGGTCCTGGCACGTGCAACTCCATTCGATGACCTTGTAGGGACAAATTCGCGACTGTCTCCCTTGGCCCATTCGAGCGACATGGCGAATTCGCGGAAGGCGCGTACGACGTTGGATTCCCAGCCATGGTCGCGCGATACCATGACGAAGTTCCGCGATGGGGCGTTCGCGATGGGGAACGTCTCGAGGCCGGCGACCGCAGGGTCCATGGCGTAGCGCGAAATGATGGCCACGCCTCCGCCATCGCGCACCGCACGCTTGATGCCCTGCAGGCTGCCAATCGCCAGGACCGAGCGTGGCTGGACGCCGCCATCGGCGAACCAGTTGTTCACCAGGTCCTGGATGGGCGCGATTCGGCCGGTGCGCGTATCAACGGGTCCGAACCGCACCAGGTGCTCGTTGATGAAGTCCTTTGGAGCGATTGGTTTCTTCGCGGCGGCGAAACGATGCCCTTCCGGCGCGATGCCGATCAGCTGGTCTTCAAGGAAGGGCACTTTGTCCAGGCCGGGGAACGGGATGTCATCGCTGGTGACGCCCAGGTCGTAAATGCGGCCGGCTACTCCATTGTCGGTCTCCGTATCGGCCACCCGAATGCGGATGTCGATGCCCGGGTGCCTCCGCTGAAAGGCCACGGCAATCGTGGGGAGGATGAATTCGGAGGCGGTCGTACCACCGGCGACGCGGATCTGCCCCTGCATGAGCGAATTGTCGTCCCGGAGGTAGCGGATCAGGTCGGATTCCTCGTCCTCGACGCGGCGGGCGTACTGGTATACAACGCGGCCATGCTCCGTCAGGACGACGCGCTTGCCGTGCGTTTCGACGAGCTTCGTTTTGAGGTCGGCTTCGAGCCGCTTCACGTACTGGTGGACGCCAGGCTGGGATGTACCGAGTTCCTGGGCGGCTCGCGTGTAGCTTTCGTGGCGAGCGACGGCGAGGAAGCAACGGAGAGCCATGGAATTAATCTTCATTGTTCAAACACTGATGAATATGACGGGCTGAATCATACGCTCAGGTCCGGAAGCGTCACCTCACCGGACGAAGCCCATCATAAACGCTCGTTAATCTTGATGATAATCCTAAGAATCATCATCTTGCATCATCATCGGCGCCTACGTATGCTGACCCGCTGTTGGGTGTCCGCACACCCTGCCACCGCCGCACAAACCATGGCCGGTCCGTGCGGCGGTCCCCCACAAAACTCTCCCGGAGACGCGTGTGCCTCTACCGCTCGAAGGATTTCGCATCATCGATTGTTCCACCGTGCTGGCAGGGCCGCTCGCGGCCACGCACCTTGGGGATTTCGGCGCGGACGTCATCAAGGTCGAACTGCCGATGGCCGAACGGCCGCCCGTGCGCGCAACGCGCCTGCACGAGGAGCGCAACAAGCGCTCGGTAACGATCGACCTCCGGAAGGAAGCTGGCCAGGAACTCCTGCTGCGCCTGGTGAAGGACGCGGATGTCCTGATCGAGAACTTCCGGCCGGGCACCTTCGAGCGCTGGAACCTTTCCCCGGAACGCCTCCTTGCGGAGAACCCTCGGCTCATCATCCATCGCCTGAGCGCCTTCGGGCAGACCGGGCCATGGAAGGGGTTTGGCGGGTACGACCGCCAGGCGCAGGCTATTTCCGGCGCAACCTATGTGACCGGGTTCCCGGATTCCGAACCGGTGCGCAGTGGTTTCGCCACCGCCGACTACATGGCGGGCATCTGGGGCGCGTTCAGCATCATCCTCGCTGCCTACTGGCGTGATGCGCGGGGCGGCACGGGCCAGGTCTCCGACCTCGCGTTGTTCGAACCGATGCTCCGGGCCTGTGAAGGCGCGATCACCGAATACAGCATCTCTGGCCGTGTCCGCGAGCGTTCGGGGAATTCGAACCCTGGCGTGGTGCCGGCCGCGAACTTCACCACCCGTGACGGCGTCACCGTGGCCATCAACGCGAACAATGATCGCCAGTGGGCCCGGTTGGCGGCGGTCATCGGCCGCCCCGAACTTGGCGATGACCCCGCGTACAAGATGCCCAACCGCGTGGAGAGGGCCGGAGAGATCTACCCGCTCATAGAGGCATGGGTCGCGGAACACGATGTCCGCGATATTGAAGCCGCGATGGTGGATGCGGGCGTCCCGTGCGCGCCCGTCCTCAACACGAAGCAAGTGTTCGAACACCCGATGATCCAGGGTCGTGGCTCCATCGTGAACATCCCGTGGGGCGACCGGGAGATCGCGATGGTGGACGTGCTGCCCCGGCTTTCGGCCTCGCCGGGCAAGATTCGGCGTCCGGCGCCCGAGCCCGGCGAGGATACTGACGACATCCTCAGGTCGATCGGACTCAGCGCCGACCAAATCAGCGAGCTCCGCTCGGCCGGAGTCATCGCACCAGCTTTCGGAGAATCTTGACTAACTTAGTCAACTTACTCAACAATGCCGTCCGCGCAGTACCGCGCGCCTGGCACCCAGGAGGGACTCATTCCAATGGCAATCTATAAGCGAACCAGCTGGCTCGAAGCCCGTCGCAACCGCCGCCAATTCCTGCAGTCCACGTCGGCGGTTGGCGTGGGTGCGGCAGCCCTCGGCATCGTCGGCTGTGGCGATGATGACGACGACGAACCCGGTGGAACTACAGAGCCCACCCAGCCCGGCTCGACACCGGAGGCGACTCCGACCTCGACCGACGCACCCCAGGCGGGAGGCGTCCTGCGGGGCGCGCAGACGGCCGACCTCAACATGTCGACCGGCTACCCGTTTGTTGGCCTGGCCGAGAACCCGTTCATCAACTTCCTGCCGGTGGAGCCGGTCATCCGTTACCGGGACAGTCTCGAACCCGAGCTGAACCTGGCCGAACGGTTCGAATTCAACGATGACCGTTCGGGCCTGGTCGTCACCCTGAAGCAGGGCCTGGAGTTCCATAACGGTGCGCCGGTGACGGCGGAAGACTTCACGCTCGGCATCGACCTGATTAAGGACCCGGCCGCTTTTGGTATCACCGGCTCGTTCCAGCTCACCGCCTTCGCCCGGGCCATCACCGAAGCGAACATCGTGAGCGAGCGCGAAGTCGAATTCGTGTTCGACAGGCCGCGCGTAAACATGGCCGACTTCTTCGCCCAGCTCCCGGTCGTACATCGCGCCACCTACGACGAAATCAAGTCCGGTAGCGCCATCAACGGCACCGGACCCTACATCTTCAAGAACTGGACCCCGGGCCAGATCCTTGAGTTCGAGAAGAACCCGAACTGGCATGCCGCGGGTGAGGGCACCGGCCCCTACCTGGATGGCGTGGAGGTCCGCTTCTTTGGTGACCAGGATGCGATGGGACTCGCCTACCAGTCCGGCGAGTTGGACCTGCTGCTCGGGCCGCCATCCGCTCTCGCCGCGCAGTTCCGCGACCTGACCCACCTGCCGCCCAAGACTGGTCTCGAGTACCTGGGTATGAACGTCACGCACCCGCTTCTCACGGATGCCCGGGTCCGCAAGGCCATCTTCATGGCCGTCGATCGCGAGCGCATCGTGAACGAACTCCAGGAAGGGTTCGGCGTTGTCACGTCGCAGCCGTGGCCGCCCGCCTCGCCCGCGTTCGATCCGGACCTGGAAGGGCCCCTGTTCGATCCGGATGGCGCCCGTGCCCTCCTGACGGAAGCCGGCTGGAACCAGACCGAGCCGATCCCGTTCGACCACCGCACCACGGCGGCCTACGTGACTTCGGCGTCGCTCATCCAGCAGAACCTGAAGGATATCGGCATCGAAACGACGCTCATCCCGTCCGACCCGACGGCCTTCCTGGCGATCCTCCGGGCGCGCGAGTTCAAGGGCCTGTGGACCACGGCGCATTCGTTCTCGCACCTGGCGCCGCTGACGAACTTGCAGCAGACGTTCCCGTACCAGATCCCGAACATGAGCTACTACGAGACGGAAACCTACCTTGACATCCGTGCGAAGCTCGAAACCATGGACCCGCTCAGCGCCGAGGCGAAGGAGCAGTACGAGCGGTTCAACGAGATCTGGATCGAAGATCCGTGGCTCGTCCCGCTCGCTCAGAACTCCGGACCGCAGCTCGTTTCCGAACGGGTCCGCGGCTACGGTACCTACCTCACCGCACCAACGAACCAGCCGGTGTTCGCGAACGTCTGGCTGGCCTCCTAACCTGGAAGACGCGCAATGCTGAGCTATGTCCTACGGCGGTTAGTCCAGGCGATTCCCGTACTCGTGCTGGCCAGCGTTGCCGTCTTTCTCATCCTTCGGCTCATCCCCGGCGATCCGGCCGACACGATCGCCGGGGAGAACGCCACCCCCGAAGAAGTCGAGGTCATCCGCGAGCAGCTCGGGTTAAACGACCCGATTCCCGTCCAGTACGTGAACTGGATCGGGGAGATGCTCCAGGGTGACCTCGGGATTTCCATTTTCATTAGCTTCTCTCTGAGTGAATCACTGCTG
>CALFYR010000299.1 GCA_937954195.1 uncultured Dehalococcoidia bacterium | reverse complement strand
CGATGGTTCGACGAGCACGGGTGACGCCGGCGCTGACGGCGAGTTTGCGACGAGCCATGGCTATGCCGAGGCTGGAGTCTATAGCGTCGTGGTCACCGTGGAGGATGACGACGGTTCCCTTGCGCAATCGACGTTCGATTACCTGGTGGTGTACGACAACACTGCTGGCTTTGTCACGGGTGGCGGCTGGTTCGAATCCCCCGCGGGAGCGTATGCCGAGGATCCGACGCTGACCGGGAAGGCGACGTTCGGCTTCGTTTCCCAGTACAAGAAGGGCGCCCACGTGCCATCGGGGAACGCGGAGTTCCGCTTCCAGGCTGCCGGGCTGTCGTTCAAGAGCACTGCCTACGAGTGGCTGGTGGTGGCAGGTTCGAAGGCGCAATTCCGGGGGACCGGCACGGTCAACGGGTTCGGCGATTACGCCTTCTTCATTACTGCCACGGACGGCGGGCCAGGAGCCGACAAGTTCCGGATCCGCATATGGGACCGGACCGGAGGCGGCTTGATCTATGACAATCAGGTCGGAACAGAAGACAACGCTGACCCGACGACGGTTCTAGGAGGCGGGAGCATCGTTGTGCACCGCCGCTGAGTTGTGCCTATGGCGGGACAGCAACCGTCTCAATCGGTTGCTGTCCTCCGTAGCCGCGACACCTATTCCAGCAGGTCGAGGTCTTCGAGGGTGTCGGTGTCGGGTTCGGGGGTGGAGGCTGGGGCCTGGAGGTCCGAGAGCGAGCTGCCGGGGGTGAGTTCGGCCATGGTTGAGGCGGCGTCGCGGGGCGCCTGGATCGTGTGGCTGGGGGTGAAGATGCCCCCTGTCGGCTCGAAGCCTTCGTGGGCGATGGTGAGTTCTTCGACGGCTGTGTCGTTGCCTCCGGCCGTGTCCGTGTTGGGGACGGAGCCGACGACCAGGGGCTGGTCGGGATCGCCGGAGGGCGCGGGCTCATCGGCGTAGGTGACGAAACCGAATCCCTTGCTCTCACCGGTGTCTTCGATGGGTGTTGGCGCGGATTCGCCGGGTTCGGAGCGGCGGAAGAGGGAGAAACGTCGGGCCATGTGGAGCATCCTGCCGCAGCGGCGGCATGACTCCATCGTATGGGGCGTGGCAACCCCGCCTCAGGCGGCGAGGGTTTCCGGGGGTTCGTGGGCGGATGCGGCGGCTTCGGCGGGGCGGCCGAAGAGGTAGCCCTGGACTCCGTGGATGAGGCCGGGGGTTCCACGCACGGCGGCGTGGGCGACCTCTTTCACGAGGCCGAACATGGATTCGTCTTCGACGCCTTCGGCTACGACGAGCGCGTGGGATTCGGAGGCGAAGGCGAGGATGGCCATGAGGGCGGCTCGCCCGGTGCCGGAGGAGCGAGCGGCGATGACGACTTCGCGGTCGACTTTGACCACATCGACCTCGACCTTGCGCAGCATTTCGAGGCCATTGTTCCCGGCGCCGACGTCATCGAGCGCGACGCGGAAGCCGGCTTCGCGGAGGCTTCGGACGCCGGCGGCGATGGCATCGGGCGAGACGGCCGAGCGTTCGGTGATTTCGTAGACGACGCGGCCGGGATCGATTCCGGCACGAAGCGTTTCCCCGATCAGGTGGGCCGGGTCGAAGGACTGGTGGGTGAGTGTGTAGGGCGACAGGTTGATGAAGATGTCGGCTTCCACGGGAAGGGCGGCGGCCGCTTCGAGGATGTGGAGCCGGCAGATGCGATCGAGGTCGGCGGCGCGTCCGAATTTCTCTGCGATTTCGAACGCTTGCTGCGGGCCGGCCAGGCCGTACTTCTCATCCGGGCGAGAGAGCGCTTCGAAGGCGAGCAGGCGGGATTCGTGGAGGTCCCAGATGGGCTGGAAGAGCGGGTGAACGTTGCCTTCGATGAGGAGCTGGCGGACGGCGGCGAGGCGGGCGGCGGGGAACAGTGGCTGGGCGTTGGCGTCGTCGTGGTAAAGGACGACGAGGTTGCGGCCGCGGAGCTTGGCTTCGTAGAGGGCGGCATCGGCTTGCTGGCGGAGGAGCGACTCATCGTCCTGGTAGCCGGCGACGCCGGTGCTGACGGTGACATTGTTGCCGAGGCGCGCTTCGGCGCGGGTACGGATCGTACCGAGCAGAGCGGTCGCCGTTTCGGGTTCGAACCCGGGCATGATGAGGGCGAACTCGTCGCCGCCGATGCGGTAGCTTTCGACGCGCTCGGGCGCGGACTGCTGAAGGATTTCGGCGAAGGTGCGGAGGATGCTATCGCCGCGGTCGTGGCCGAAGGTGTCGTTGGCTTCCTTGAACTCGTCCAGGTCCATGATCGCGAGGCTGAGCGTCGGGGGCGTGGGGAGGGTGGTCAGCGCCTTGAGTGATTCTTCGAAGCCGCGACGGTTGCCGAGGCCGGTGAGCGGGTCGGTGGTGACCGCTTCGCGGAGGGCGTGGACTTCGGCCAGGACGCGTGCTTCGCGGCGGGCGATGAGGACGGTGCTGGCGACGAGGACGAGGACGAGGAGCGTGCCGAAGCCGTAGCCGGCCAGCACGAACGGCGTTTGGGTGTCCCACGTTGATTCGATGTCGTTGATCACGGCGGCGAGTTCGAGACGTTCTTCCGCGGCGCGGCGTTCGATGACGGAGGCGAGCGGGCTAATGACGGCCCAGGTCGCGCTCGGGGGATCCTCGGCTTCGGCGAATCCTTCGGGGTCGATGCGGAGGATGAGGTCGTCGTAAAGCTTGCTGAGGGCTGGTTCGAGTTCGATGTAGGCTGCCTCGGGGTCGGAGGCGGCGAGGAGTTCACCGAGGAGCGGGCTGGTGGCCTCGCCGTAGGCAAGGACCGCGGCGACGAATTCTTTGTCTTTGGGATCGCCGAGGATGGAGACTCGCCGGAGGTGCCGCTCGAGGCCCTCGGCGTGGGCAACGATCTGGAGGACGGCAGTGCTATTGCCAGGTTCGGCGGCCCAGACGATGAGCGCTTTTTCGAGGCCGATGACTTCGGTGTGGGCACCGGTATAGGCCTCGCTCAGGGCCTGGGCATCGCGGATCTCGTTGAGGTGGTGGTCGGCATCTTGGCGCTGCCACAGGGCGAGCGCACCCATGCCGACGAGTACGGCGACAAGCGCGATGGCGGTGATGCGGGTGGGCCAATGCGTGGCCATCCGGAATCCCGGGGATCAAGTGTTCCGCGACCCGTGCCGCGATGTTCCCCCGTTGGGTTTTTCGGCAGCCTCGCCTGCCAACCGAAGGGGTGCGAGACCGATTGTCCCGGAGGACGCGGGTTCTACCTACCGGTAGGGTTCACGGTATGCGTTCGGTGGTCGCCGGGTCGTGGGTGACGCCGTCCTGCGAGATGTCACGCTGGATGTCGTCGGGGAGGACCTCCCGGTCGGGGTCATCGTCGGCGTTGGGGATGGTGTTGCGGGTGAGCTCCTTGCCTGGCCACTGGCCGGCTTTCGCACGATGTTCGACCTGTTCTTCGGCGCCGTTCTGATGAGCGTCTTCGTGGAGATCTTTCATCGCCTCGCGCCGCTGGTCCCTGGAAACCTTCTCGTGTTCGGAGCTTGTGGGGATCTTGTCGGGCATGGTGATACCTCGGGGTGTTGGTTGGTGGGGCGTTCGCCGCTTCCTGCCGGTCGGGGCCGACCGGCGGTCAACCGGGGCCGGCACCGGATGGACGGTTAGACGCCGGCGCGGATGAAAGAATCGAGGGTGGCTCGCGCCTTGTCGGCTTCGAGGGCTTCCTCAGGATGGCGAGTCTTCAGGTGTTCCTGGGCCTCGCGCTCAACGACTTCGCGCTGTTCGTCTTCGATGGTGTAGTCGCAGCCGGGATGGCGTTCTTCGCAGGTATAGCGGGATTTCATGGGATTACCTCCTTGGGAAAGCATGAATCGCGGAGCGTGACGGTGGCGCAAGGGCTCGCGGGGGCGGCGTTGCAGTTGGCTTACAAGGCCCGCGAGGGTGCGGGAGCGTACGGACCGAGGCGCTTCTTAACGGCGCCTTCCCTTGCGAGGCCGGTTCATACGTGGTTCTAAGGGAATACCCTTGAATGCCACCGGGATTACCCTTATCGTCAACCGAAGCTCAACACTTACCAACCGCTTAGTAAATGCGGTTTGGTATGCGGCATACGACGCAAATAGCGTGCAATGCGAGCGCCACCAATTCCATTCATTGTTTTGATCGATAGCCGGAGAAATCCGGTATTTCGCGTCCGGGAGAGCAATTGGCGAGCGAATCATCATCTGCTGCGGAATCTGTGCGCTATTCGTTCGAAGCCGAACGGAAACGAGGCTTCGCCGGGCGGCGACGGCCCACGTATGGCGGATCTCCAATCATCGCGAAGGCGCCGGGCCGGGGAACGATCAGCGCGGCCCGGTTCGCGTTGTTCTTCACCGGAGCGGCGTGGCTGGCCTACCTGGTGGAGCAGTCGCTGCGGTTGGCCGAGACGGGGGCGAGCCCGCGAACGCTGGCCGAGACTGGCGTCTATCTTGTGATTGTCACGGCGCTGACGGCGTCTGCCTCTGCGTATCTGCTGGCGCGTTTGGGGTATTTCGAACGAATCAAGAACCACCAGCGAGTGCCGCGAAGCACGATCGATGCGCACTTCGAGAAATCGGAGCCAACGCTGACGGTGATTGTGCCTTCGTACCGCGAGGACGAGCGGGTAATACGGCAGACGTTGCTTTCGGCGGCGCTGCAGGAGTACCCGAACCTGCGCGTGGTGCTGCTGACCGACGATCCGCCGAACCCGACGGATCCCGACCATATCCTCACGCTCAGCCGGGCGCGGGCGCTTCCGGGGCTGATTGCGGATGAGCTACGGGAGCCGCGACGCAGGTTCGAGGAGGCGCTGGAAGCGTTCGACCGGGACCGGACACCGAACCCGGCTGCGGACGAACGGGTCCTGACCCTGCTCGCGGAACACTACGAGGCCGCCGCCGACTGGTTCGCGCGAGTGTGCATGGCACAGCCGCGGCAGGACCACAGCGACGAGTTCCTGGTGATCGAGTTCCTGGGGCGGATGGAGTTGGACTTCCGGGCGACAACCGCCGCGCTCCTTTCCGCGGCGACGGACGCGACCGCGATCATCAGTCGGCAGCGAGTGCGGCAGCTGTACGTGCGCCTGGTACGGACGTTCACGGCCGAGATCACGAGCTTCGAGCGGAAGCAGTACGCCTCGCTTTCGCACGAGGCGAACAAGGCGATGAACCTGAACAGCTACCTGGGCCTGATGGGCGGCAGCTACAGCGTGGTGGATTCGCCGGGCGGGCGCGTGCTGATTGACGCGGGTTCGCGCGCACCCGACCTGGTGGTGCCGAACACCGATTACGTGCTGACGCTGGACGCGGACAGCATCCTGCTGCCCGAGTACTGCCTGCGGCTCGTGTACTTCATGGAGCAGCCGGAGAACGCGCGCGTGGCGGTGGTGCAAACGCCGTATTCGGCCTACCGGGGCGCCGAATCGCACATCGAGCGGATTGCCGGCGCGACGACCGATATTCAGCACATCGTCCACCAGGGGCTGACGCGCTACGACGCGACGTTCTGGGTTGGGGCGAACGCGGTGATCCGAAAGAGCGCGTTGGACGAGCTCGAGGAGATCGAGGACGAGGCGGGCTTCCCCATCCGGCGGTACATCAAGGACCGGACTGTGATTGAGGATACGGAGTCGTCGATCGATCTGCGCGCGCGGGGCTGGACCCTTCACAACTATCCGGAACGGCTGAGCTATAGCGCGACACCGCCGGACTTCGGATCGCTGGTGATCCAGCGGCAGCGGTGGGCGAATGGTGGCCTGGTCATCCTTCCGAAGCTACTGCGGCTTCTCAGGCGGCGGGAGCCCGGTGTGCCGCGGCCGGGGGCGGCGGAGTTGTTTCTCCGGACGAACTACCTGGCATCGATTTCGTGGGCGAGTCTTGGGCTGTTGCTGCTGCTGTTCTATCCGTTCGATGGGCAGTTGCTGAGCCGGTTCGCGGTGGTGACCGCGCTGCCGTACTTCTGGACGATGTCGAGCGACCTGGCGCGTTCGGGGTATGGGCGCACCGACATCCTGAGGATCTATGGATTCAACCTCCTGTTGCTGCCGGTGAACCTGGTGGGCACTGCCCAGTCGATCGTCCAGGGAATCGGCGGGCAGAAGATGGCGTTCGCCCGGACGCCGAAAGTGATGAACCGGACGGTGGCGCCGATCCTGTTCATCGTGGTTCCCGTCCTGCTGATCGTTTGGTCGGCGCGGACCCTGGTGATGGACCTGGATACAGGGGCTTACACGCATGGGGCGTTCGCCGCGGCCAACCTGTTCATGACGCTGTACGCGGTACTCGCGTTCATTGGGCCACGCGCGATGCTGGTGGACCTGTTCGTAAACGCGAAGGCGTTTGTGTACCGGCCGGCGAAGCCGGTCCAGCAGCGGCGAGAGGTCCCGCACTGGGCGACGGTGCTCTACGTCGGCAGTTCGGTGGCCGAAGAAGTGGAGCGGAGCGCGCCGCTGGCGGTGGCGTTGGCCGCACACGACCAGGTCGGGGCGCGGACGCCCGTCGGGACCATCGATGACCTTGCGGAGCGGGACCAGCGAGCGCGTGAGCGCGTGCGCGCGCTCGAGCGGGGAGTGGCAGCGCCGGGCGCGGGCGCGCAAGTGGAAGGAGCCGGACCATGGCAATAACACCGGAGGGGTCGCGGCTTTCGCTACCCCGGCTGTTGATGGTGCTGGTGGTTACCGGGGGCGTGCTGGCCGGCGCGGCATGGTGGGCGCTGCACATTGTCGCCGAATCGCGGGCGGGCGCTGAGAGCACCTGGTTCGCGCCATACGTGGATGTGACGCTCACGCCGACGCTGCACTTCGAAGATGCGAGCGTGCAGCCATCGAATGATGTGGTGTTGGGGTTCATCGTGGCGGACCCGGCGGATGCTTGCGAGCCTTCGTGGGGCGCTTATTACAACCTCGAAGCAGCCGCGCGGGCGCTGGACCTGGACCGGCGCATCGTGCGCCTGCGGGAGCGTGGCGGCGACGCGATCGTGTCGTTCGGCGGAGCGATCAACGACGAGCTTGCGGTCGCGTGCGACGACGTGGACGACCTGACGGCTGCGTACCAGGCAGTGATCGACCGGTACGGGGTGACCGTGGTCGACTTCGACATCGAAGGCGCGGCCATCGCCGACCGGGAGGCGAACGCCCGGCGGGCGGAGGCGATCACGCGGCTGCAGGAGGCGAACGAAGGGCTGCGCGTGTGGTTCACGTTGCCGGTGGCGCCGTTCGGCATGACCGAGGAATCGGTGATCCTGCTGGATGACACGGTCGCGGGCGGGGTGGGCCTCGACGGTGTGAACGTAATGACCATGAACTACGGCGGTTCGCGCGAGGGGATGACGATGCGGGAGGCGACGGCCTCGGCGCTGATGGCGACATTCCAGCAGCTGGATGGCGTTTACCAGCGAGCGGGAGTGGTGCTCGACGATTCGGCGCTCTGGGCGAAGATTGGCGCGACGCCCATGATTGGTCAGAACGATGTGGCGGCGGACGTGTTCACCGTTGCCGATGCGGACGCGCTCATCGCGTTCAGCCGTGATGTGGAGCTGGCGCGGCTCTCGTTCTGGTCGACGAACCGGGATATCGCATGTGGGGCGGTGGTAGACGACAGCCGGGTTTCGAACACCTGTAGCGGTGTCGACCAGGAGCCGCTCGAGTTCTCGTCCGTGTTCGCCGAGGGTTCACGAGAGGAGCGGCCCGGGCCCCGGCCACCGGGTGATTCGACGGGCGACGAGACGCGGGAGGACGGGCTGACTCGCGATGATCCCCGCACGAGCCCCTACCCGATCTGGCGTTCGGCGAAAGCGTACGAGGCCGATGCCAAGGTGGTGTGGCAGGGCCGGGTGTACCAGGCGAAGTGGTGGACCCAGGGCGATCAGCCGGATGCCCCCGTAAAGAACACGTGGGAAACGCCGTGGCGATACCTTGGGCCGGTATTGGAGAGCGACCGCGAGGCGGTTCGCAACAGCACGCCCGCGCCGGACGGCGAACGGCCGCGCTGGGCCGCCGAAACCGTGTACGTCGCGGGCGATGAGGTGGAGCACAGCGGGCACGCCTTTCGGGCGAAATGGTGGACGCAGGGCGACCTGCCCGAGGCAGACCCGGACCAGCCATACGACCACCCGTGGGAGTACCTGGGTGAGGTGGTGGATGGCGAAGGGGCCGACTGAACCGGCCCCAATTCCTCCTGCTATCATAAGTGCCGTGAAACGCATGGTTTCGAGCGCAGAGGCGAAGGCGAACCTGGCGGAGCTGCTTGAGGCGGCTGCCAACGGCGACGTGATCGAAGTCGAGACGGGCTGCGGTCGATTTGCGTTGGTGGCGTCGGAGGCCTACGAAAAGATGGCGGAGAAGGCCGATGCGTACGACCGGCAGGAAGCCATCCTCTGGCAGCGATTGGAAGAAGCGCGGACGATGACGTTCGAGGTGGACCCGGAGGACGAAGAGGCAGCCCGCCTCGCGGTGGAAGCCATCAAGGAAA
>CALFYR010000298.1 GCA_937954195.1 uncultured Dehalococcoidia bacterium | reverse complement strand
CTTCTCCAGGATTCCAGCGTTCGAAAGCTCCACGGCCATATTCAGGCCGGTCTGTCCGCCGAGCGTCGGGAGCAACCCCTCGGGCTTCTCCCGCTGGATAATCCTCTCGATGACTTCCACCGTGAGCGGCTCGATGTAGACCGCGTCCGCGATGTCGAGGTCGGTCATGATTGTCGCGGGGTTGGAGTTCACGAGGATGCTACGCACGCCCTCCTCCCGCATCGCCTTACAGGCCTGCGTGCCCGCGTAGTCGAACTCCGCCGCCTGCCCGATGACGATGGGCCCCGAGCCGATGATGAGTACGCTGGCTGGCTTCACGCGGATCCTCCGTGGTGAGTCCCGGCAAAGGTCCAGAATCGGACCTCCCGGCGTGGATTCGGGTTTCGAACAATCGCCTCTGTCACAGTGCTACCTCCGCCCGCCGCGCCCGAACAACCCGGTCACCATGCGCCGGAACGGACGGAAGACGAAGATGAGCAGCAAAAAGGGCAGGAAGAGCAGACCGGGCGCCGGGCGCAGGAACAGCAGCGCTTCGAACACGCCAATGAGAGCGCCAAGGGCGATGGGAACCACGTAGTGGTCCGAGTTCCCGCGCTCGTCACGAAGCAACAGCATCCCGATCAAGAAGCCGCACAGTCCCGCGACCAGCAGTGCCCCGGAGAACAGCCGTGCGAGGTCGGTTCCAGCGTTGCCGGCGGAGAGGGAGTCATCCGTGAATGTGGCGACGAAAAAGATCGCCGCCATCACCCACGCGGCGACAGAGAGCGCGAACAGGAGGTCCGGCACCACGGTGGCCGGTCGCCGCGGCCGGATTGGCGCGTTGTTCCTTCGGCGGGTGATCGTTCGTGCGCCGGACAAAGGCAGGCTCCCGTTGGCCGATGCTTCCACTTAGAGCGGCAGCTCGAAGGTCATGTTGGGGTTGCGGAGGGGCACCATGGCCCCGATGGACGAGAGGAAGCTGAGCGCGGGCTCGTTGCCTTCGGGCAGGCGGCCGCGAATGCGGCGGTACCCCTTCTCCCGGGCAAACTCGAGAATTGCCTCAGCGAGGTCGGTCGCCAGCCCGCGCCGGCGGTGGTCTGGTGAAACCCAGACTCCCAGGAGGCCGACGCCCGGCGCCGCCGTGTCGAAATCCAGGCTCCCGAACGCCACCGGGATGCTCCCATCCGCGGCGACGATCAGCGTGCCTTCATCCCCGACGCGCTTCATCCAGGCGCTGATGCGCGCCGCATCCCAGGGCCCTTCGAGGCCCACATTCTCATCGCCCATGGCGCGGAGAATGGCGGCGATGCCGTCGCAGTCCGCTTCGGTCGCTTTTCGTATTTCGGTTGCTCGTGTCATCGAACCCCTCCTCGCACGTTCGCCATCATCCCGATAAACCGGTCGAAGATGTACTCGCTGTCCTGCGGCCCGGGACAGGCCTCGGAATGATACTGAATGGTCATCAGCGGCTCGCTTCGCATCGCCACACCTTCGACTGTCTGGTCGTTCAGGTTGATGTGGCTGACGTAGGCGGCGCTGTTCAGGCCATCCGGGTCGACCGCGTAGCCGTGGTTCTGCGCGGTGATCGTTACTTTGCCGGTGGTCACGTCCTGCACCGGGTGGTTCCCGCCCCGGTGGCCGAACGGCAGCTTGAAGGTCGCCGCGCCAAGTGCGCGGGCGGCTACCTGGTGGCCAAGGCAGATGCCGAGGATCGGCGACTTGCCAATCATCCGGCCAACCTCGCCGACCATCGAGTCGAGCAGGCGGGGGTCGCCCGGGCCCGGTGAGAGCACGATGCCATCCGGGTGGAGGTCCAGCAGTTCTTCGGCCGTGGCGGATGAAGGGAATACGCGAACTGAGCAGCCACGCGCCTCCAGCGAGCGCATGATGTTCCGCTTCACGCCGCCATCCAAGAGGGCAATCCGGTACCGCCCTTCGCCAATCGGTGTCGACCAGTCGAACACCCGCTCGGTCGTCACGGTATCCACCCAGTTCACGTCGTCGTAGCCAGGCAACGCGCGCACCCGCGCCAGCGCCTGCTCGGCCGTTTCCGTGGTTGTAATCGTGCCGGGCATGACGCCGTGCTGGCGGATGTTCCGGGTGATTGCGCGAGTATCCACTCCGGCAATGGCGACGACGCCTTTGGCCTCCAGGTATTCGCGAATCGTGTGGTGCGAACGCAGGTGGCTGGGATAGACCGAAGCTTCCCGCACGATGAGCCCCGAAGGCTGAATACGTGCGGATTCCTCGACCTTTTCGTCGATGCCGTAGTTCCCGATGAGCGGATAGGTGAGCACCAACAGCTGGCCCGCGTACGACGGGTCGGTCAGCATCTCCTGGTAGCCCGTCATTGAGGTGTTGAAGACCACCTCACCATCGGCGTGGCCTTCCGCGCCGACGGCTTCGCCGCGGTACACCGAACCATCCGCAAGGACCAAGAGCGCCTCAGACAATCGCTGCCTCCCGTTCGAATGCCAGCTTGCCGCCAAGCACCACCGCGCGGATGGCGCCGGTCAGCGTAACCCCGCCGAGCGGTGTGTTCTTCCCTTTCGACGCCAGCCGCGCCGGTTCCACCGTCCACGATTCCGACAAGTCGAGGATCGTCACGTCCGACGAGACGCCAACCTCGAGCCGCCCGGCACCGGCGACCCTGCGCGCGATGCCAAAAGCACGGTCCGGTCCCACGGTCAGTGCTCGTAGGGCCGGCAGCAGTTCGAGTTCGCCCCGCGAGACGAGTGTCAGCAGTGACGGCACCGCTGTCTCGATACAGCTAATCCCGAATGCCGCGTCGTCGAATTCGGTGAGCTTGTCTTCGACTGAATGCGGCGCGTGGTCGGTGGCGATGGCGTCGATCGTGCCGTCGTTGACGCCTCGAAGGAGCGCCTGGCGGTCGGCTTCGGTCCGGAGTGGCGGGTTGATCTTCGCGTTCGTGTCGTACGCGGGTTCGTTCCCGCTACCGAAAACTGACTGTTCGGTGAGGAACAGGTGGCTCGGCGTCACCTCGCAGGTGATTGGGAGTCCGCACCGCTTCGCCTCCGCCACCATGTCGAGCCCGCGCGCGGTGGTCACATGCGCAATGTGGAGGTGTGCGCCCGTCGCTTCGCAGAGGGCAATGTTGCGGGCGATTGCCGCGGTTTCGGCAGCGACGGGTTGGCCGGGCAGGCCGAGCCGTTCGCTCACCACGCCTTCGTTCATCGAACCGCCGTGGCTCAGTTCCGGTTCATCGCAATGCTCTGAGATGGGCAAACCCATCGCACCGGCGAGTTCCATCGCGTTTCTCATCAGGCGGGCGTTCGCGACCGGGCTCCCGTCATCGCTCAACGCGATAACGCCGTTCGCGGCGAGTTCGGCCAGTTCTGCGAGTTCTTTGCCCTCGCGGCGCCGGGTGATGCAGCCGATGGGCAGAACACGCACGCGGGCGTTACGCGCGATGAGGTCGTTGAGCGCTTCAAGGACCTGCGCGGCATCCGGCGCGGGGTTCGTATTGGGCATGGCGCAGACCGTGGTGAAGCCGCCGCGCAGCGCCGCTTCCGTCTCGGTCGCAATCGTGCCCTTTTGTTCGAAGCCGGGTTCGCGAAGGTGGGTATGCAGGTCGATGAGGCCCGGTGTCACAACGCAGTTCTTCGCGTCGATTACGTGGGCCCCGTTCGACTCAAGGTCCTGGCCGATGGCCGCGACCACTCCGTCCGCGACCAGTACGTCGCGGACCGCGTCGAGGCCCGAGGCAGGGTCAATCACCCGTCCGCCGCGAATCAAGAGCGTGTCGCTCATGCGTGCCTCGCAGTTGCCATAAGGTACAGAATCGCCATCCGCACCGAGACACCGTTTGAGACCTGCTCCTCAATCACGGAGGTCACCCCGTGCGCCACGTCCGGCGCGATCTCGATTCCCTCGTTCATCGGGCCGGGGTGCATGACAAGTGCTCCAGGGCGCGCCATCGCGAGCCGGCGGGCGTTCACCTGGTATCCGGCGATGTATTCCCGCAAAGACGGGATGAGCCCCTTCTCCTGGCGTTCTTTCTGCATGCGCAGCGCCATAACGATGTCCGCATCGCGGATGGCCTCGTCGAAGTTCGTGGTTACCGTGCACCGCGACCCCTCGGCGCCTGAACCGAGCGTCCTGGGCAGCAGGGTTGCGGGACCGCAGAGCGTCACGTCGGCCCCGGAGGCGAGCAGTGTCCAGATGTTCGAGCGCGCGACCCGGCTGTGCAGCACATCACCCACGATCACCACGCGCTTGCCGGCCAGGTCACCCGCGTGGCGGTGCATGGTGAACAGGTCCAGCAGCGCCTGCGTCGGATGGGCATGAGTGCCGTCTCCGCCGTTGATGACGCCAGCCGACGTATTCCGGGCGGCCAGGTACGGCGCACCGGACTTCCCGTGGCGCATCACCAGGATGTCGGCTCCGATGGCCTCAAGGGTGCGCACTGTGTCGATGAGCGATTCGCCCTTCTCTACCGAACTTCCAGAGGCTGTGAGGTTCACCACGTCGGCGCCAAGTGCCTTCGCCGCGACCTCGAAACTTGCTCGCGTGCGGGTGCTCTGCTCGTAGAACAGGGTCACCACGGTCACGCCGCGCAGCGTCGCGACCTTCGCCACGGGGCGCGAGCGCACCTCGTGCATGCCCTCGGCCGTGTCGAGGATCAGTTCGATTTCGTCCCGGCTGAGCGTGTCTGTGTCCAGCAGGTCCTTTCGCGTCCAGCGGGCCATCTCGGCCGCGCCGGGCAACGCTTCCGTTTCGGGCGAACGGACATCAAGCATGTGCGGCCTCCTCTCCGAAGACGTGGACGCTGTCTTCCCCGTCCGTTTCAGCCAGGCTGACTCGCACGTCCTGTACGAGCGCCGTGGGGATGTTCTTGCCGACGAAGTCGGGCCGGATGGGCACTTCGCGGTGCCCCCGGTCGATGAGCACCGCAAGCCGCACCCTCGCTGGCCGCCCGAAGTCGAGGAGCGCATCGAGCGCCGCCCGGATGCTTCGTCCTGTGAACAGCACGTCGTCCACCAGCACGACGGTTTGGCCGTCGATCGAGACCGGGATGTCGCTGGGGCGAATGGGTGGGGGCGCCGAACGGCGAGTCACGTCATCGCGGTAGAGGCCGATATCGAGCGAGCCCACCGGGACCTCGACGCCTTCGAATTCGCGGATTGCCGCGGCGAGCCGCCGCGCGAGCGGGTATCCGCGGGAGAGGAGGCCGATGAGGACGAGATTGGCCGTGCCGCGGTTGTTTTCGACGATTTCGTGGCCGAGCCGCCGGACAGTCCGGGCGATTTCATCGGGGCCGAGGTAGGGGGCGGTCATGAAAAACGCCTCCCCCGGTCATCGGAGCAGGCGCGCACAGAGACATACAAGCCGGGCATACCGGCGCCTCCTCCCTTCGCGGCCTCACGGGACCACTCTTAAAGGGCTCAGCAGAGCGTAGCGCAGCCGCCACCCACCGGCAACGATCACGAGGGTTAACCATAAGGTGGCGCCGTTTATACTGCCCGGTAAGTTCGTAGGCCCACGGTGGGCCCGGGGTGATTCGTGGCAGCCAATCCTTCTTCGAACCAGGGCCGTGAGCCCGAAGTTCGTGACCGCATCTTCGCGAGCGCGCTCAAGCACTTCTCGCAGAAGGGCTTTGCCGCTACCTCTCTCCGCGAGGTTTCCGAGGACGCCCAGACCACGAAGCCGATGATTTACTACTACTTCGGCTCGAAGGAAGGGCTTTACGCCGGCATCGTCCGCGAAATCCTGGAAGAGACCGCCGAGTCCATCCGCTCTCACCTGCCGGGCGAAGCTCCTGTGCGCGACCAGGTGCACGCCTTCTGCGAACGCTATCTCGATCACTTCATGCAGCAGGAAGAGATCATCGCGCTCGTGCTGCGCGAGGTGTTCGGCCTCGGCGGCGTGCCGATGGCCGAGTTCTCCCAGGCACTCGGAGAACGTGTCCGCCAGCCCCTCGACGAGATCCTTCGGCGCGGCATGGAGACTGGCGCCCTCAAGAACGACAACGTCGTCATTTGCGCTACGGCCGTTACAGGCATTCTCAACATGTTCATTCTCGCTCACGTCTTCGGTGGCGCGCCGATCGAGAAAGAAGCACCGCTGCGGCAGGTCGCCTACTACATGGATGGCCTGCAATCCGCCTGAGTCTGCCCCCCTCATCCCGCGCCAAATCCTGCCGATTTAGATAGGTAGGGAGGCCGCAGGGTGGCTGAATCGAAACTCATTGACTACTACGCCGTGCTCAATCTGCCGCCGAAGGCAGACCTCTCGGGCATCGAGACCGCCTACGCTCGTCTTTCCGATGACCTGATGAAGCAGTCCTCACACGACGATACCTTCACGCCGGCGATGCAGAAGCTGAACGAAGCCTACGCCGTGCTTTCGAAGCCTGAGCTCCGCCGCGAGTACGACCGCGCCTTCTTCAAGGGCGAGCTTGAGCGCCTCGAAAAGGAAGCGCGTGCCCTTCGCCGCCGGCGCGCCTTCGCCGGGAACATCCTGGTCGGCGCCCTGGGCCTGGTGGTCGTGGTGCAGGCCGCGTTCTTGCTCACGCTCGGCTGGGGGAGCGCGACGGGCCTCTTCCGGGCCATCGGCGATTGGGCATTCTGACCTGACAGGGTCCTGTCAGGAGCACGCGCAAGGGCCATTGTCTCGCGCTTCTCGCGGCTTCATGATGCTGGTTGTCGCCGTGTCCCGGCGCCCGCAGCTCACCGCGAGGTCCGTCCATGCCCGAGTTCTCCAACGTCATCGCCACCGAAGCCGACCTCCGGGGCATCATCCCCGAACCGCCGCCCGGCGGTGTGTGGGATAAGACGCTTCCGTTCCTCGAGGACCACAGCAGGGCGTTCATCGCGGCCAGCCCATTCGTCATGATCTCCAGCTGCGACCCTTCCGGCCGCATGGACATTTCGCCGAAGGGCGACCCGCCAGGCTTTGTCCATGTCCTCGATGACAACACGCTCGCCATCCCGGACCGTCCCGGAAATGGGCGCGCCGATACGTTCCGCAACCTGCTCTCGAATCCGCGCATCGGCCTGTACTTCCTTGTCCCCGGACGTTCGGAAACCCTCCGCGTCAGCGGTTCGGCTCAGTTGGTGCGAGACCAGTGGCTCCTCGACCAGATGGCCGTGAAGGAAAAACCCGCCCAACTCGCCATCGTGGTCAACGTCGAGGAAGCCTTCTTCCACTGCGCCAAGTGCATCGTGCGCTCCAACCTCTGGGACACGGACGACTGGGACGACGTCTCGCACCTGGCTTCGCTCGGCAAGATCATGCGCGACCAGCTGAAGCTCGAAGTCCCGGCGGAGGCTATCGAAAAGGGCCTCCAGAAGGACATCGCGAACCGGCTGTACTAGGCAAGGACGTGTTGCTCCCCCTCTCCATGTCCATGGAGAGGGGGCCGGGGGGTGAGGCCTACCGCCGAAAGTGCTTGCTCAGGCCCAGTCCCTGGTCCTGGTACGAACTTCCCGTGCTGCCGTAGAGCCGGCCGGGTTCGGCCAGCATCGGCTGGTACATCAGCCGCCCGATGCGCTGCCCATGCTTCAGCGCGTACGGCACCTCGTACGAACGCACTTCCAGCACCGCGCGCGTGCCCCGGATCTCCCCGCCGCCATAGCCAAAGCCAGGATCGAAAAACCCGGCGTAGTGTACGCGGAACTCCCCCATCGCCTGGTCGTACGGCACCATCTCGGCCGCGTACCCGGGAGGTACCCGCACACGCTCCCGCGAACCGAGGATGTAGAACTCGTCGGGCTGCAGGATAAGCTGGTCCGTGCGCCGCACCGGCTCCCAGAAGTCATACGGGTCGTAGTGGCCAATCTTCTCGAGGTCCAGGACCGGCGTGTTCCGCCGCGCGCGCCACCCCACCACCTCATCTGGCCCCTTCAGGTCGACTGAGAACCACAGCCCCTCATCGACCATCGCCTGGATTGGCTCGCCCGCTTCGTCCCAGACGAGTTGCTGGTCGCGGCTTGCCTTGCGGCTTGCGTGGTGTTCGCCCGCGTGCGATTGCAGGAACCGCAGCTGGTTCAGTTTCGTACCCGCGCGGACGCGCACGGTGAACGTCTTCGGGGCAATCTCCGCGTAGAGCGGCCCGCGGTATCCGCGAGCCACCACATCGAAGCGTTCCGCGTGGTCGGTAATCAGCCTCGCGAACACGTCCAGCCGGCCGGTCGTGCTCTTCGGGTTCGCTTTCGCCAGCAGCTCTGGCGAACGCAGCGTCAGGGACTCCATCAGCGGGACGATGTAGACGCACCCGGGCTGGAAGATCGCGCCTTCACTCAAGTCGATGCGCTGTATCAGCAGCGGCGCGGCGGCTTCCTCCACCGTGCCTTCCGGGCCCGGCAGGAAACTCGCACGCACCTGCATCGCCGTTGTCCCCAGCCGCAGGTCGATGCTCGCGGGCTGAAGCTGCCCGTCTTCGAACGGCCGCTCCGCGCTCAGCACGCCATCAGCGATCAGCTCCTGGATGTGCTCCAACGGCAGGACGCCGCGATCCGCCGCGCGCA
>CALFYR010000297.1 GCA_937954195.1 uncultured Dehalococcoidia bacterium | reverse complement strand
AGCGCGGCGTAGATTCACCCCGGCATGGTACCAGTGCTTCGACTTATGGGGAGTGCGCCCCGTTGTTCCACGTGAAACGTCCCCAAACAGAACATACGTTCTGTGTTTCACGTGAAACGGTGTGTTCGGACGCGATGCCCTCCAATCCCGCGCACCGCCGCCAGGACAGAAGCCCACTCCGTTGATTCACGTGAAACGCTGCTATCGCAAAGGTAGGGTGCCTCGGCGAGTTCCTTAGACATCCTTGGAAGTTTCACGTGGAACACTCCGTAGTCGAGCATCGCTCCGTCCCCGCGCTAAACCCGGGCTATGTTTCGACGGATGCAGCGGTTCGGGCGCTGACGGGCCGTATGGACCGTGTTTCACGTGGAACGATCCCAATCGGACGCAAGGCAGATGCGCTGCATCGGTCCGCCAGTCATTTCACCTTCAGCCATCCCACTCGCCGGCCGACCGCGCCGTGTTTCACGTGAAACGGTGTGGGGGCCCGGGCGTGGGAACGCTTTCATCGCCAACGTCCTGTGCTGCTGTTGCCTTCCCAATCGCGGCCCGCGCGACCCCAAGAACGCGTTCTCACACACGAAACATGGCCGTTGGAGTTCCCCGCACTCAAGTGGACGATGGCGTTCCCACCGCTAAGGGTTCCGTGCTCGACACGAACCCGCGTTCCTCTGAACGCAAGCATCGATCACCGCGGATTCGGCTAAACCATGCATTCCCACACCGGGCACAGGGCCCTGGGGTGCCGGGAACTCGGAACTCGGAACTCGGCCCTCTAATCCGGCACCGGGTCGTACCCCATCCCGCCCCCAGGACGGCACCGCGAGATGCGCCGTACCGTGAGCCAGCTCCCACGGAACGCCCCGTGACGCCTCAAAGCCTCCCGCGAATACCACGAACACGTCGGTTCGAACCTGCAGGCCGGTGGTAATAGCTTCGCCACCGTCCATTGATACACCACAACGAGCGCAATCAGCGGCCAGGCAAGGGCCAGCGAAACGATTCTCATCGCCGGACACTTCCTTCTGCCCTGTGCAGCCCTCGCTGTATCGCCTCGCGCAACGTCGCGTAATCCGCTCCCAACGCTTCCCGGCGCACCGTAACTATCACGTCCTGGCTCGCGGACCACCCCAGCGACCTCGCGGCTTCCCGGAGCCGCCGGCGCATCAGGTTCCGCGTCGTCGAAAGCGGCGCGATCTTCTTCCCGACCGCGAATCCCCACCTGGAATACCCGCACTCGTTGGGCCGTACCCGGAGCACGACAAGGGGACCGCCAACGACGGTCCCCTTCGAATACGCTTCGTCGAACTCGGTGCCCTTCCGCAGCCGTTGTTCACGCTTCACGGCCGGGCCTCCCTCGTTGACCTGCGACTACACCACGGTCAGGCGCTTGCGTCCCTTGTCCCGGCGCGACTTCAACACCGCCCGCCCGGCGCGGCTCGACATGCGCTTTAGAAATCCATGGACCCGCTTCCGGGGAATGCGGTGAGGCTGATACGTACGCTTGGTTGCCATCTGGCCAACTCCAAATCCGATTGCTCAATGCGAACAATCACCATAACAAGTGGCGCCACTACGGGCGAATCTCGCTATTCGGCCGCCCAGGCCAGCTGGTAGTGAGCATAAGCCTCGTAGATGTACGTGACATAAAGCTTGGTCTCGGTAAAATCGATGCTTTCGACCAGGTCGGCCGCCGTATCCCGTGGGCGTTCCATCCATCGCACCGCGTTGCCCGGCCCGGCGTTGTAGGCGGTCAGCGCAAGCAGTGGGTCGCCAAACCGGGCGATCTGCCCGCCCAGGTAGTACGCCCCGAACTCCAGCGCCACCGCTGGCCGGAACAGGTCGGACGCCCTGAACGATGAGTATCCCAGAGCGTTCGCGATGCCCTGCCCCGTCGGCGGGATAACCTGGGTCAGTCCCAGCGCACCCGCGTGCGAGCCCGCAACCGGGTCCCAGTAACTCTCCTGCCGGACCAGCGCCGCCAGGAACAGCGGGTCGATGCCGCGCTCCGCGGCCTCTTCATCCAGCGTCACTCCGAAATCGATGGGATACGACACGCGCAGCAGGTCCGCCGGCGGTTCATGCGAGGCCACGCCTGCCTGCTGTCGGAGCTTCACCGCGAGCTGCGCGCCCACGTCGGTCACGCCGCACACGTACGCCTCCCGTGCGAGTTCTAGCGTCCGCCATGCCGTGGATCCGTTCGCCGCAGCCTGGATTTCCGCCCGCGCCTGCCCGCGCAGTCCACTCGCCATCAAATCGCACGCGGCGGTCGGCGCGCGTCCCGGCCAGTCACCGGGGACGCGCCCCCGCAGCCACTCGGCGATCGCGTCCCAGTCCACGCCCTGCAACAGGTCGCGCTCGACGTACGGCGCGTTGCGCACGGGCTCGCGAAGCCCCAGACGCACGGCGGCCTCCAGCCCATGGAAGTCGTACGCGCCCAGCGCGATGGCCTCCCGGAACGCCTCGCTCGCGCCCGCGTCGTCCCCCGAATCTTCCAGCGCCCGACCCCGCCAGTACGCCACCCTCGCGCTCTGCGCCGCCCCCGCGGCATCCCAGGCCGCGATCGCGCCTTCCAGGTCGCCGTCACGAAGCAGCACGTACCCCGCCCGGAACGCCGATTCCTCCGTGAACTCGCCCGCGGGTCCGTCGGCCACTAGCGAGACATAACGCTGAGATGCCTCGCCGAAGTCACTCGCAGCTTCAGCCGACCGTGCCGCCCAGTACTTCGCTCGATGGATAAACGGGGAGTTCGCCCCGGTCCCGGCCGCCAGGTCGTAGTACCGGACCGCGTTGGCGTAGTCGCCCGAGTCCTCGTGGCTAGCCGCCAGGTAGTACGCGCGGAAGGTCAGCTGCACCGCCGTGGCGGTCGGGTCATCCAGCGAAGGCGTGAGGACGCGCTTCGCATCCGAGTATGCATCCCGCCGGTAGTACACCAACCCCTCGGCCCCGGGGTCGATGGCGATCCCCGCGTCCCGAAGCTCCGCGATAGCCAGCACGGCGAACGTTGAAGCAGGCGTGTTCTCGATAATCGCCTTCAGCTGCGCCTCGAAGACGTTCCACGCCTCGGCCTCGCGCGCAATGGCCGCCCGTTCGAACCGTGCCTCTGCGTCGCCTGTAACCGCGATCAGCCCATCCAGCGCCGCCGCGAGCGCGTCCATGTCTTCCGCATCCTCCGCCAGCGCGATCCGCGCCCGGTAGATCTCCGCCCGCGCCGTGCTCGAAGTCGAAGTCAGCAGCAGCACCGCGTCCCACTCCCGGTTCGCGCCCTCCGCATCCCCCGTCCCGGCCAGTGCCCGCGCCAGTTCGTTCCTGATGTAGCCATCCAGCACCGGCGTCGTCTCCGTCGAACGCGCCACCTCGGCCGCCTCTTCGAACTCGCCCGCGTCGTTCAACCGCTTCGCGAGCAGATATCCCGAACGCGACGCGATGGGCGTGCCGCTCGGCGCCAGTTCGAACGCGGTCCGAAACGCTCGCAGGCTCGCCTCGACATCGCCCGATTCATGCGCGGCCGAGCCTGCCCCGAACCATGCCTCGGCTCGTTCCTCGTCGTTCTCACCGGCGTCGGCAATCTGTTCGAACGTGGCCCGCGCCAGTTCGAACCGTCCTTCGCGCAGAATCCTGTTCGCTGCCGCAATCCGTTCGCTCGAGCTGCCCTCCGGCAGTACCACATGGATCGTCGGCGTCGCCGGAGGCCCCGCGGTCGCCGTACCGACAGCCGTCTGCGAAGCGGCGGCGCCAGTGGGCGTTTCTTCAACCTGGGGGTTGTTGCCGGAGCATGCGCTGCCCAGCACGAGCCCCAGCAGGAGCACGGGCGGCGCGATCAGCCATCCACGCCGGAAGGCGCGTTTGCGTTCGCCCATTACCAGTTGGATGCTAGGTTCGCCGGCGTCGAGAGGAAAGCCCTCCCGGCCCCCGCGGGAAAGGTACGGTTCACCCCTGGTCCAGGCGCCCGTCACCAGCACACTCCCCGAAGTCACCCACAGCCTCAACGCGTGGGCCGAGATCGACCTCGATGCCGCCGCCGCCAACGTCCACGCGCTCAAGTCCGTTCTCGGCCCTGTCGAACTCATCGCCGTCGTCAAAGCGAATGCCTACGGCGCCGGCGCCTCCGTCCTCGCCCCGGCCCTCGAAGCCGCCGGTGTCGACCGTTTCGCCGTCGTGTGGCCACACGAGGGCTACATGCTCCGCCAGGCCGGCGTCAACGCCCCGATCCTCGTCCTCGGCCACGCCTTCCCCGCCGATGCAACTCAGGCCGTCCGCTCGGGGCTCACCCTCACCTGCAACTCCCGCGAACTGGCCGATGCCCTCTCCGCCGCCGCCCTCGCCTCCGGCGCCACCGCCCGCGTCCACGTGAAGGTCGATACCGGCCTCCACCGTTTCGGCAACGAATTGAACGAAGCAGTCGCCCTCGCCGAATACCTCCGCTCGCTCCCCGGCATCGAAGTCGAAGGACTCACCACCCACATGGCCAACGCCGATGAAGCCGATGACTCCTTCGCCGACCACCAGCACGAGGTCTTCCGCGCGGCGGCTGAACGCCTCCCCTGGATCCCCTACCGCCACACCGCGAACTCCGCGACCGCCCTCCGCCGCACCGAACTGCGCTACTCGGGCGCGCGCGTCGGCCTGGCGCTCCACGGTGTCTTCCCGCCGAACACCCGCGGGCCGGCCCTTCAGCCTGTCCTCAGCCTGCGCGCCCGCATCGCCCGTCTCTCGGATGTCGCACCGGGCGAAGGCGTCAGCTACGGCCTTCGCTGGCGGGCCGAACGCCCATCCACCGTCGCCCTCGTCCCCGTCGGCTACGCCGATGGCTGGCGCCGTGAGCTCAGCGGCAAAGGTGAAATCCTCCTTCGCGGCCGGCGCTACCCCATGGTCGGCACCGTCTGTATGGACCAGTTCATGGTCGATGTCACCGGCGGCCCCGCTCTCGCCGAAGGCGACATCGCCACCCTCATCGGCGCCGACGGCCCCGATCGTATCACCGCCTCCGAAGTCGCCGAGCGCGCCGGCACCATCGCCTGGGACATCCTCTCCAGCCTCTCCGGCCGCCTCACCCGCATCTACCACCGCAACGGCCACGTCGAACACATCGCCCCCCCGGTCTGGTAGCCACATAGTTCTCGCGCCGCGGCCCACCGGGCCGCACCGCGAACGACAACTCACCCCACCGCCACATCTGTAGCCGCGGCCCAGTGGGCCGCACCGCGCGCCACAACCCTCCCTATCCCACATCACATTTCGTCAAACAATACATAGAGTAGTGACACAGCGGCACCCCGCGGTAGCCTGCCTCCATGGCTCGCATCGGCTTCCGGCGCTGGCGGCGCACCGGTCTGGACCTCACCGATCGGCAGGAGCAAGTCCTTCGGCTTATCGAACGTGGTCTCACCAACGGTCAGATAGCCACCGAACTGGGCATCACGCTCGACGGCGTGAAGTTCCACGTCTCCGAAATCCTCGCCAAGCTCGACGTCGGGTCCCGCGAGGAGGCAGTACAGGTCTGGCGGACCTCAGCCCGGGGCTCAGCGTTCACTTTCCCATTCGCTCTCCGGGTGCTCGGTTTGGCCGGGGCGGCCATGGTGGGAGCCGCGGTCGTGATCCTGATCGTCTCGGTGGTTCGACGCGGAGAAGAGACACAACCTGCCGCACCTGCCACCGTCGCTCCCGGGGCCACTCCTTCAGAAGTCGCCATCGCCACCCAGTCCCCAAACTCCAACTGCCCGCCGCCGCGCACCCCGACGCCGACGCCACCGCCCGGCTCCACGGAAGTGCCCGTTCCTCCCGAGGATGGCCCCGGGGCTGTTCGCTTCTTCGATCGCTGGTACTGGCCCGTGACTGATTCAGCGTCCTTGCCTCTCCCTGCGACTCTTGTGGGTCCTCAGTTCGCGGAAGTATGTTTCGTGCGGCCACGAATGGTTCCAACGCCCTCAGGAGGAGACCAGCCAAGGGACGGTGATTCGAGCATCGAATCCCACGAAGTTGGTTCACCCATCTTCGAGGTCGTTGGGTACGAACCGACCTTCCGCCTCGCCGTCGAAATCACCGGCGTGTGGTTCCTGTTCGAAGCCCGCGAGCCCGGCAACGGCCAGACCGCTGCCGACATCCTCGACCTCGACGGCAAAGTCGAGAGAATCGAGATTCTCGGCCCCCTGGTTGCAGATCTACGCGCTGTGATCGATGACCCGCCAACCATCGATTCACTCATCTCCGGTCTGTTGGCCAGCCCTCTCGCCCCCATGGTTGGCCGCGGTCCCGGCGAAGAACCCGTCTGGATCCGTTTCGTCTTCCTCGACGGTACGGCCACCACACGTCCGCTGGTCCTGAGCGATCCGCCGCGTCTCGATGGCTTCATCCTCGTTTCGGACGAATTCGTGGGGCCAATAGTCGCCGCCCTCGAGGGCGCGCAATAACCCGCCCACTCCCCGAAACTGGCCCTTCCCCCAAAGCCCCCCACCCTGTTCGCTTAACCCATGAGCGATCCCGCAGCTCCCGTCCGGCGCGCCACAGCTTCCGGTGGCTCCGGCTTCCGCTACGGCGTCCGCGTCGCCCTCCCCATCGGCCTCGCCGTCTGGGCCTTCGGCGTCTCCTTCGGCGTCCTCGCCCGCGCCGAAGGCATGGGCATCATCGCCCCGCTCGTCATGTCTCTCACCACCTTCTCCGGCGCGTCCCAGTTCGCCATCGTCTCCGTCCTCGCCGATGGCGGCGGCACCGGTGCGGCAATCACCGCCGCCGTCCTTCTGGTCGCCCGCTACCTCCCGATCGGCGTGTCCGTCGCCCCCGCCATCACCGGCCGCCTCCCCCAGCGCTTCGTCCGCTCCCAGTTCGTCGTCGATGAATCCTGGGCCGTCGCCAACCGCGGCGATGGCACCTTCGAACCCGGCACCCTCTTCGGCGCCGGCGTCACCATCTACGTCTCCTGGTTCCTCGGCACGCTCCTCGGCGTCCTCGGCGGCGATTTCCTGGGCGAACCCGAAGACTTCGGCCTCGATGCCGCCTTCGCCGCCCTCTTCCTCGCCCTCCTCTGGACGACCCTCAAGTCCCGCCGTGCCGTCACTGCCGCCGTCATCGGTGCCGCTATCGCGCTCGTCCTCGTGCCAATCACCGAACCCGGCATCCCCATCATTGCTGCCAGCATCGGCGCCCTCGCCGCCTGGAGGCGCGCATGAGCGATGCCTGGCTCGTCACGCTCGTCGTCGGTGCGGTTACCGTCGTCATTCGCGCCGTCGGCCCAGTTCTGCTGGGCGGCCGCCAGCTCCCCGCCCAGCTCACCAACCTGTTCGAAGGCCTCGTCCCCGCGCTCCTCGCCGCCTTCGTCGTGGTCAACACCTTCGGCTCCGGTCAGTCGCTGACCATCGACCACCGCCTGCTCGGCGTCCTTGCCGGGGCTGCTGTGATCGCCGCCCGCGGCCCCATGCTCCTCGCGGTGGTCGTCGCCGCCGGCCTCACCGCGTTCGCCCGCACCCTGTAGCGCTGGCCCCCGCACGCCAACTCGGGGTACCTTTGCCATCCAACGCGAACGGAGGAGCGATGCTGCGACGCGCCACCCTGCCCCATTCCCCCTACCTGCTGGCGCTGCTCGCCCTGCTCGCCCTTGCGATGCTCGCCTCCCCGGCCCGCGCCCAGGAACCCCCGTTCCTCGATGAGCAAATCACCGACCTCACCGGCGAACTCGACGCCGGCCGCGATACCGTCGAGGACGCCCTGGCGTCCCTCCAGCTCGAACACGGCATCCAGCTCTGGGTCCTTTTCACCTTCACCACCGACGACCTCTCCGCCACCGAATACTCCGATGCCGTCGCCGAAGAAAACTCCTTCGGCGGCAACGATTCCCTCCTCGTCGTCGCACTGGACGACCGCAGTTACGCCACCTGGGTCGGCCCCGCCCTCGAAGAAGGACTCACCGACGCCGAAATAGACACCCTCCTCGCGGATGTCCTCGAACCTCGCCTCGCCGATGGCGACTTTGCCGGCGCGGTCGCCGCCTTCGCAGATGGCCTCGGCGAAGCGAGCACCGTGGCCGAACCAACCCCCCAACCCACCGCCACGCCTACCTCCGGCGGTGGCTCCACCGGCGACGCCTCCGAAGGCGGCGGCATCAGCATCTGGCCCATCCTCGGCGTCATCGGCGCGGTCATCGCGGCCATCGTCGGATTCCGCTGGTTCCGAAAACGCACCGGCCGTGGTGGCGGCAAGTCCACCTCCTCCGCCACCAAACCGAAGGACCTCGACGCCCAGGCCAACCTCCTCCTCCTCGAAGTCGATGAGCTCCTCCAGGACACGCGGGACGAGCTCGGGTTCGCCGAAGCCCAGTTCCGCGAAGCCGACGTCGCGCCGCTCCGCTCCGCCGTCGAACAGGCTGCCAACGAACTCCGCGAGGCCTTCCTCCTCCGCCAGAAGCTCGACGACAACGACCCCGAACCGCCCGCCGAGCGCAAGGCCGCGCTCGAACGCCTCATCCAGCACTGCGAGACCGCGAAGAATCTCCTCGTCGCCCAGACCGCCCGCATCGAACAGGTCCGTGACCTCGAACGGAACGCCCCGGACATCCTCAAGTCGCTCGAATCCCAGGTGGCCGAGATCGAACGTGGCATCCCCGCCGTCGAACGCCGGTTCGATGCCCTCCGTGTCTTCGCGCCGGCCGTCTGGGAACCGCTCGATGGCAACGTCACCGAGGCCCGCAAACGCCTCGAATACACTCGCGAAGCCGCCACCGAGGGCCTTGCCGCCGTCGCCGAATCCCGCACGCAGGATGCGGCCTTTGCCGCCCGCGAAGGCCAGGCCGCCCTCGTCGATGCGAAGGCCCTTCTCGATGCCGTCGAGAAGCAGGCTGCCCTCGTCGAAGAAGCCGATGCCGGTGTCCAGGCCGAGCTCACCGCCGCCGAGGCCGATATCGCCGCCGCCCGCGCCGCCCTCCGCGATGGACGCGTAACCACCGGCGAAGACGCCCTCGCTCGCGCCGAAGCTCAGCTCCAGGCCGCCCGCCGTCAGGCCGCCTCCGCCCAGCGCGACCCCTTCGCCATCGTCGCTCTCGCCCAGGAAGCGAACTTCGGCGCCGATGCCGTCCTCGAACGCGTCCGCGAGGAACGCGAGCGCCAGCGCCGCGCCGAAGAAGCCTGCCAGGCCAACATCCGCCGCGCCGAAACGGCCTACCGCCGCGCCGCCGATTACATCTTCTCCCGCCGCGGTGGGGTCGGCAGCGAAGCCCGCACCCGCCTCGCCGAAGCCGAACGCCGCCTCGATATCGCGCGCCGCCTCTGCGATGCCGATATCTCCCGCGCCGCCAGCGAAGCCGAAGGCGTCGAACGTCTCGCCGCCGATGCCCTCAGCCTCGCCCGCCGCGACTTCGAAGGCTCCCAACGCTACGACCGTGATGATGACCGCCGCCGCGACCGCCCGCGCAGCCCGTCCGCCGGGGCTGGCGATATCGGCTCCCAGGTGCTGGGCGGCATCCTGGGCGGCGTCCTCGGTGGGGGCATGTCCCGCGGAGGTTTCGGCGGTACCCCGTGGGGTCGCTCGGGTGGCGGTGGCGGCGGGTTCAAGCTCCCCTCGGGCGGCGGCGCCCGCGGCGGCCGCTCCCGCGGAGGCCGCTGGTAACCGGGACTACCCCGGCCGAAACCTTCGACCGGGTATCATCATTTCACTACGGGCCGGCAGGAGGCCCAGGGAGGCAATCTTCGTGGCAACTTCCATCCTCGGACGCATGTCCACCCTCATGAAGGCGAACATCAACGCTCTGCTCGATAAAGCAGAAGATCCCGAAAAGATGCTCGACCAGATGATCCGCGATTTCACCGGCAACATCGCCGATGCCGAAAAAGCCGTCGCCCAAACCGTCGGTAACCTCCGCATGCTCGAAGACGACCTCAAGGAAGCCAAGGAAGCCCGCCTCGAATGGGGCCAAAAGGCCCTCATGGCCTCCAAGAAGGGCGACGAAATGCGCGCCGAAGGCAAGACCGCCGAAGCCGACCGCTTCGACGAGCTCGCCAAGACCGCCCTCCGCCGCCAGATTGGCTTCGAAGAGCAAGTCCGCACCTTCACCGAGCAGGTCGACCAGCAAACCGTCCTCACCGAAAAGCTCAAGGACGGCCTGAATAAGATGCGCGACAAGCGCGAAACCCTCGTCCAGAAGCGCGACGAACTCGTCGCCCGCGCCAAGATGGCCCAGGCCTCCCTCAAGGTCCAGGAATCCATCAAGAGCATCTCCACCATCGACCCGACCAGCGACCTCCATCGCTTCGAAGAGCGCATCCGCCGCCAGGAAGCCCTCGCCCGTGGCATGGAAGAAGTCGCCGCCAGCTCCCTCGAAGAACAATTCGATCAGCTCGACGACGACATCGCCTCCTTCGAAATCGAAGAACGCCTCGCCGCCCTAAAGTCCGGCGCCGCCCCCCAACTCACCTCCGGCGACTAACCCGCCAGCCAACGACCTACCCCGTCAGCCCCGGCTCAGGCCCCGCGCCAGCCGGGGCTTTCGCGTGCCTGCGGCCAGCCTCCTTGCGCACACGGCCAGCCGCACAAATCGTGCTCAGACATGACGATCTTGGACTATCGATCTTGGACGTTGTAAAACGTGGACAAAATGGTAGGATGCAGTTTGAGATCGCCAACAGGGCCCCAAATCATGCCAGACCAGTTCGACTTCAAAGATCCCGAATGGGTCGCCGAACAGCTCAACATCGACAAGAACTCCGTCTACCGGTACCTCAACGAGGGTCTGCTCCCGGGAATGCAGCTCGGGCGCAAATGGCTCATCTCCGAATCCAGCCTCGTCGAGTTCTTGAAATCCGAGGAACGCCGCCAGACTTCGGAACGCAGGGCTGCTGCTGCCGCCACCACCACCCCGCTTGCCTTCATGACCGAACGGGCACGCGCCGTCCTCGAATCCGCCCGCGACGAAGCGCTGAAGCGCCAGCACAACTACATCGGCACCGAACACCAGTTGCTCGCCATCGTCGCTGACGCCGAAAACGCCGGCGCGAGAGCGTTGCTCCGGCTAAATGTCGACCTTGCCTCGGTGGCCCAGGCCATCAACACCATCATTGGCAATGGTCCGGAACCCATCGAGATGGAAATTGGCCTCACGCCCCGCGCCCAACACGTCGTCGAATTCGCGATGATGGAAGCCGGCCGCCTCACGCACACCTGGGTCGGCTGCGAACACTTGCTCCTCGGCCTCATCGCCGAACCCGGCGCCATCTCGTCCGGCGTCCTCGAAAAGTTCGGCGTCACCCTCGACGCCGCCCGCGAACAAGTCCTCGCCATCATCAAAGAACACAAAGCCGCCAAGAAGCCCTGAGTACCACACCCCGGTGGAACCGCGACCGGAAAGGGAGCGGCGCCCGGCAAACCAAACCCGCCCACCCAACCACCACCACCCACGCACACCACACACCCCAACTTAGGCCCGCGCGTCAGCAAGGGCGTGCCGCCCATACCCCGGCTCCCCTCACCCAAACCACCACACCCGATGAACCGCGACCGGAAAGGGAGCGGCGCCCGGCAAACCAAACCCGCCCACCCAACCACCACCACCCACGCACACCACACACCCCAACTTAGGCCCGCGCGTCAGCAAGGGCGTGCCGCCCATACCCCGGCTCCCCTCACCCCAACCACCACACCCCGGTGGAACCGCGACCGGAAAGGGAGCGGCGCCTGGCAAACCAAACACCCCACGCCATCCCCATCCCCCACGCACACCACACACCCAACCTGGGCCCGCGCGTCAGCAAGGGCGCGTCGCTCATACCCCGACTCCCCTCACCCAAACCACCACACCCGATGAACCGCGACCGGAAAGGGAGCGGATCGTGGCAAACCAAACAGCCGACGCCATCCCCATCCCTCACGCACACCACACACCCAACCTGGGCCGCGCGTCAGCAAGGGCGTGATCCAGACGCAGTCAAGCGCCTCACTCCGCACTCACTTCACCACCCCCACCACAACCTCCCGTCCCAACCACACCCCCTTCTCCCGTTTCGGGAGAAGGGGCCAGGGGATGAGGGAAATCCGCTCGCAAACCAAACACCGCACGTCAGGCCCCCACGCACAAAACCCAACCTCGGCCCGCGCGTCAGCAAGGGCGCGTAGCCAAGCGCCGCGCTCCGCACCCACCTCACCACCCCACCACAAGCTCCCGTCTCAACCACACCC
>CALFYR010000296.1 GCA_937954195.1 uncultured Dehalococcoidia bacterium | reverse complement strand
CGCCGACGACCGACTTGTAGTTCAGGTCGATGCCGAGTTCGGGGAGGCGCTGCGCGATGTAGGCGCTGTTGGTATCGATGATTTCGCCGAGCAGGATCTCGGTTCCGATAGCGATGATTTCAGCTTTCACGAGCGGGAGTTTAGGGCGGCGGCGGTGCCATGGAAACAGGAGCCGGTAGGATGTCTCCCGTGCCACGGAAAAAACGCCGCTCGAAGGCGAACCTGCCGCCCCCGATTGTGTCCCTTGTCCGGCTCGTACACCCTTTCCCGTCGCTCCTGGTGTCGGCGGTCACCGTCGCCATCGCCGTGTTCGCAATCGACGACCCGGAAACGGCAACCGTTGTCGTTCTCGGCACAGGGATGCTCTGCTTCCAATTTGCGATCGGCATCGCAAACGACGTCGTCGACGCGCAGGAGGACGCGAAGACCAAGCCGTGGAAAGCCATCCCGCGTGGTGTTGTCCCCCGCCAGGCTGCAGTCATTGCCACCGTGGCACTCGCCGGCACAGGTCTCATCATCACTTCTGGCCTGCCAATCGTGGCCTGGTTCATCGGCATGGCCGGCCTCGCCTGCGGGCTCGTCTACGACGTCCAGCTCAAGCGGACTGCCCTCAGCTGGGTTCCGCTCGCGGTGGCGTTACCGCTGGTTCCGGTTTGGGCCTTCACCGCGTTCGAAGCGTGGGACCACCTGCTCTGGTGGGCGTTCCCGCTCGGCGCGTTGCTTGGGCTGGCGCTCCATGTCGCGAACCAACTCCCCGACCTCGAAGCCGAAGAGGGCGCGAAGGGCACAGCCCACCGCCTCGGCGCGCGCCGGGCATTCCGAGGCGCGGTGGGCGTGTTCGGCGTGGCTGGCGGGCTCGCCTGCGTCGTGCTCCTGCTTGCGGGCGAACCGGGACGCGCAGGCCTGTGCGCCGTCAGCGTGGTCTTCGCGGGCTCGCTCTCGGGCCGCGCGGTGGTGTTGTTCGGCCGGGACGGCCTGTTCGGGCTGTTCGCGGCTTCGGCAGCGGCGCTGGCGATGGTGTTTCTGTCGGCGGTGGGCTAGCGCCTCACAGCCGCGCCAGCTCCCGCTGCATCTGCGCCAATCCCATCGGTCCCATGTTGAGTGCGGCGCGGTGCCAGTCCTTCAGGCTGAAGGCGTCGCCGAGCTTACGCTTCGAGTTCTCGCGCGCTTCGAGCCAGCAGCGTTCGCCGACCTTGTAGCTGATGGCCTGGCCGGGCGTACCGAGGTAGCGGATGACCTCGCTCTGCATGAAGTCCGGCGGGAACTGCGATCGCTGGAGGCAGAACTCCTGCCCGAGGTCGGCGTTCCATGTTTCGCCACCGTGGAACGGCTCGCTCGCCGGGATCTTCAGTTCGAGGTGCATGCCGATGTCGACGATGACCCGAACGGCGCGCATCGCCTGCGCGCGCAGCATGCCGAGGTAGTAGTCCGGGTTCTCCAGGTAGCCGAGTTCGCCCATGAGCCGTTCGGCGTAGAGCGCCCAGCCTTCGACGTAGCCGGATGTGCCGCCCATGAGCCGTTGAAAGCGCGAGAGCTCGGCGGCGAGGTACTTCGCCGTCGCGCGTTCGAAGTGGTGGCCGGGCACGCCTTCGTGGTAGGCGATGCTTACTTCGCCCCAGAGCGGGAAGCGCGTCTTGCCGCCGGTGGGATACCAGGTCCGGCCCGGGCGGCTGAAGTCCTCGGATGGGCTGGTGTAGTACATCGCGAGCCCGCCACCTGGCGGCGCGATCATCGCCTCGATCTTCTTGATCGGCCCAGGGATGTCGAAGTGCGCGCCGTCCATCTCGGCGATCGTCCGGTCCTGCGTGTCCTGCATCCACTGCCGGAACTCTTCGACGCCATCGATCGCGCGGTTCGGGTCGGATTCGAGGAACTGCTTGGTCTCCTCGATGGAAGCGCCAGGGAGGATCTTCGCGCACGTCTGCCGCAT
>CALFYR010000295.1 GCA_937954195.1 uncultured Dehalococcoidia bacterium | reverse complement strand
CGCGAGTATTGGCCCGACGATGCGCATGCCGTTCTGCGCGAGCGAATTCAACGCAACCGCGTTCATCAGGAACTGCGGCTCCACCAGGTCGTTCACGTAGGCGAGGCGGGTCGGCACAGTCAGCGCCTGCCCCGTGGCCGAAAGCAGCGCGATCACCAGCACCTGCCACATTTCCACGAGGCCGCCCGTGATCAGTACGGCGAGCACCAGGACCGATAGGCCGCTCAGCGCCTGCGCGATGAACAGCAGGTTCCGCCGGTCGAAGCGGTCGCCAAACACGCCGGCAAACGGTGAAAAGAGGAAGAACGGCGCGAAGTTCATGAACGCCACAGCGCCCACCCAGAGTTCGGAACCGGTTTCGTCCCACACGAAATAGCCGAGGGCGATCTGCTGCATCCCCAGCCCGATCGATTGACCGAGGCTGCCGTACCAGAGCAGCGCAAAGTCGCGCTGGCGGAGAGCGCCAAAGGTGCCGAGGCGGGGCTCGTCCTGGCGGACGGCGTTCGTGGCCACGGCAGAACTATACGTGCCCGGGGGCCGAGGATTAGCCGCGGCGCCGAATCGCCTTATTCGGCCGGTGGCTCAGCCCCGCGCTGCTTCCACAGGTACACCATCGGGATAATCCCGCCCGACGCCGCCAGCGCCAGCACCGGGATCATCTTGTACTGCTTCAACTGCACCGCCCGCCGGATTGCGGCGATCTTCCACGCCGTATCCCAGATGACGACCGGAAGCGCCGCGCCCGCGTTCTTCTTCTTGCTCATGGTTCCAGCCTATCGCAGCTCCGCGTTGTCCAGCAGCCGGGTCCGCCCAAAACGCACCACCAGCGAAAGCAACGCGGGCCCGCTCACTGTGCCGCTCAACTCCTCCAACGTGCCGTCGTCCGCCAGCGAAACGTAGTCCACCTCGCCCAGCGGCTCGGCCGCCAGGACATCCAGCACCGAACGCCGCAGTGTCTCCGCGCTGCGCTCCCCCGCTGCCCACAACCCCTTCGCGTGGTCGAGCGACCGCTTCAGCACCGGCGCGGCCGCCCGCTGCTCCGGCGTCAGGTACACGTTCCGGCTCGACATCGCCAGTCCGTCAGCTTCGCGTTCGATGTCGCATGGCACGATCTCCACACCCAGGTCCAGGTCCCGCGTCATCCGCTGGATCACGCGCAACTGCTGCGCATCCTTCCGCCCGAAGTACGCCCGGTCCGGGCCAACCGCGTTGAACAGCTTCAGCACCACCGTGGTAACCCCCCGGAAGTGCCCCGGCCGCGACGCTCCCTCCAGCGGCTCCGTCACCTGTTCCACGTTCACGTACGTCTGATAGCCGGGTGGGTACATTTCCGCGGCCGAGGGCAGGTACACCGCGTCGACTCCCGCCTCACGCAGCAGGCTCAGGTCCCGCACCTCGTCCCTCGGGTACTTCTCGAAGTCCTCGTTCGGCCCGAACTGCGTCGGGTTCACGAAGATGCTCACCACCGTGCGCAGATTCTCAGCGCACGAACGCCGCACGAGCGAAAGGTGCCCGTCGTGCAGATACCCCATCGTCGGCACGAACCCGAGCGATCCCGCGTGTTCCGCCCGCCACCGCCGCATCGCGGCGGGGGCCGTCAGGATTGCCGGCGCCGGGTTCGAGGGCTCATCCACAA
>CALFYR010000294.1 GCA_937954195.1 uncultured Dehalococcoidia bacterium | reverse complement strand
TCGTTCGGCGGGACCATGACGCCCATCTTCGCGAAGGAGGGGTTGAGGCCGGCCAGGCTCTCCATGGTGGTGCCGGGACGGGGGTGCTCGTCGTGGTCGAGGGCGAGGGTGCCGTCGTCGTTATAGATGGGGACAACGCTCTGCTTGAAGCGGCCAGCATCGATGGCTTCGGCGGCGCGGCGCTGGCTCTCGACGGCCAGGCGGTCGCAATCCTCGCGGGTGAAGCCTTCGAGGGTGGCGATGAGGTCGGCGGAGATGCCCTGGGGAACGAGGGGATACTGCTCGTAGAGGTGGGCGTTGTTGGCGGTGAAGCCATCGACGCTGAGGGGAGCGGGGCGAGACATGGATTCGACTCCGCCGGCGACGACGAGGTCCTGCTGGCCCGACATAACGCTCATCGCGGCGACATTGAGGGCCTGCTGGCCCGAGCCGCAGAAGCGGTGGAGCGTGACGCCGGGGACGGTGATCGGCCAGCCCGCATCGAGGGTGGCCATGCGGGCGATGTCCATGGAGTGGTCGCCGACGCCGGAGTTGTTGCCCATGATGACGTCTTCGACATCGGCGGGATCGAACCCGGCGTGTTCCTGGAGTGCGTTGAGCACCTGCGCGAGGACGCGCTGGGGATGGACGTGGCTCAGGCCACCGACTCCTTGTTTGCCGCCGCCGCGCGGTGAGCGGACGGCGTCGATGATCCAGGCTTCTCCCATGGTGTCTTCTCCAGGATGTTGAGCTGAAATGCGGCGTTTGCCGCGCGGGACGCAGCGTACGGGAAACGGGCGGTTTTGTCGCGGTGTCGATTCGTATAGGTCAGGGCTATGGATTCGCGCTGAGCCACAGGCAGAAGCGGCTAACTGGCCGCGTGGCCAGCCTTTACGTTTTGCGGGCAGAAGACCCCTGCGTTGGGGCGAGGCCCGCAGCACTGCCGCTGCCGCGGGCCTCGCCACATCCAGCGGGCTACCAACCTCTGGGAGAAGGCTGGTCTATGAACCTTGTTTCACCACTCGAAGGAATTCGCCAGGGTATGCGCGTGGTTGATGGCGCGGGAAAGCACGTGGGAAATGTTCGTGATGTGAGCGGACGCGCGATGCTGATCATCGAACCATCGACATCGCGGGTGTTCTGGGTGGATGACGAGCGGATTGCGCGCACCGAAGGCGGGAAGGTCCATCTTCGGGGCGCGGTGAGTGTGCCCGGCCTGTAGTTATTCGAAGAGCGGCCGGAGATAGGGCGAGAGGAAACGGCCGTCCGGGTCGAAACGCCGGCGCGTTTCGATGAACTGTTCGAATTTGGGATAGAGCGCGGCGAGTTCGGCGCGAGTGCGCCAGTGGACTTTGCCCCAATGTGGGCGGCCCTCGTACTTCTTGAAGACGTCCTCACACGCCCGGAATTCCGTCTCGTAGGTCCGGCGGGCATCCTGGTGCACGGAGATGGTGACGGTTGGGCGCTGATACGCGGGGCTCAGGTAGGCGTCATCCGGGGCCAGCGTGCGGTACTCGACGGGCCAGGCCCATTTCGGGAAGTCGCGGCGCATGAGCTCGCGGATTTCGCGGAAACAGGCTTCGCCCTGCTCGGCCGGGACGGAGTACTCCATTTCGTTGAACTTGAAGGTGCGTTCCGACGGGTAGATGCGATGGCTCCAGCCGGTGCGTTCGCCCGGGCCTTCGAGCGGAGGCGGCTCTTCGGCCTCGGGTTCGACTTCCGTGGGGTTGAGCGTTTTCGATTCGGTTTCATCGGTGGTGGGATACCAGAAGAACTCGTAGTGGTCGTTCGCGGCGATGTTTGCGGCGAGGGCTTCCAGGCATTCGTCGGCGGGCAGGCGCCACCGCAGTTCGTGGAGGGCATAACGGGGCAGGCAGTGGATGGTGGCCTGGCCGGTGATGCCGAGCATGCCGAGGGATACGCGGACGGCGCGCATGTCGTCCGGATTGGTCTCGCGGTTAAGTTCGCGAACCTCTCCGTCAGCGGTGACGAGACGAATGGCTGCCAGGCGGCTGGGGATGTTGCCGTAGCCGGGGCCTGTTCCGTGGGTTCCGGTGCCGATGGCGCCGGCCACTGATTGGACATCGACATCGCCCTGGTTGGCGAGGCCGAGTCCGTGTTCCCAGAGGAGATGGGTGCCGTAATGCAGCTTGGTGCCGCCGAGGAGCGTGCCGAGGCAGGTCTCGGTATCGGCCGAGACGAGTCCCTGCATTTCATCGAGTGAGACGATGACGCCATCGGTCGCGACGACGGGAGTGAACGAGTGGCCGGTACCTGCTACGCGGACGGAGAGCTCGTCCCGGGCCGCGGCGCGGACGACTTCTTGTAGTTCGGCCTCAGTCTTTGGGAGGGCGAGGCGTTGAACTTCTGCGACGACGCCGCCCGACCAGTTTGTCCAGGTCTCAGGCATGGTGACTCCTCGGGCAACGGCCCGAGGGGAGCTTATCGGATGGCGGGGCGGGACGCCTTCGTGAACTGCTACGCTGAGTTTTCGAAGGAGGAAGACCAGTGGCGACGATCACCGAAGTAAATGGATACCGCGTGCTCCGCGTGGAGGGAGACGACCGTCTCGCTACCGTTGGAGATTTCACGGATGTCATCGGTGATGCGTTGTCTGAGGGGGCCGGGGTTGTGGCGATACCCGCGACGATGATCGGCGACGAGTTCTTCCAACTGCGGACCGGGGTTGCTGGCGAGGTGCTGCAGAAGTTTGTGAACTACCGGAATCAAGCTGGCGATTGTGGGGGATGTTCGCGCGTGGGCGGAGCAGAGCAAGGCTTTCCATGACCTGCTCGTGGAGCTGGAGCGCGGGACGGATGTCTTGGTGGTGCCGGACGAAGTGGCGCTGGACGCGCGGCTCGCGAGGTAGC
>CALFYR010000293.1 GCA_937954195.1 uncultured Dehalococcoidia bacterium | reverse complement strand
CAGACGTTGGGTGGTGTGCTTGGGATTGTCGCGTATCACCTGACGGACCATGCGGGGCAGTTGAAGACGCTGCGCGGGTGACCTCACCCCCTCTCCCCCTCTCCATGTTCATGGAGAGGGGGAGAGGGAGAGGGTTGGCGCGGCGTGCAGTGGTGCCGGCCGAGCGTTGTGGTGGTGTCGGCAGCGACGCGCTTGCTTACGCGCGCGCCTCTGATTCGGGCTGTGGGGTGAGCTACCAGGAGCCGCCGCCGGGGCGGCTATCGAGGGTGGTGCGGACGTGGCGTTGTCTTTCGATGCCGGGGATTTCGAGGTGGTGCTTGTCGTGGCGGAAGCCGCAGCGGAACTGGCCCCAGAGATAGCTGGCGTAGAAGCGGATTGCGCCCATTTCGCGGGCTTGCTGCAGGTGGATGACTTCGTGGGCGAGGAGGGCAAGGCCCTTCGAGGTATCGGTGCGGTAGCGGCCTTCGCGGTAGATGACGAAGGGCGAGAAGGTGATTGCGCCCATCCGCAGGAGGCGAGGGAGCAGACGCCAGGGGAGGCCGGTCACGATGCGCGCGCGGCGGAGGTCCCGTTCAGGGACGAATTCGGCGAGGAGTTCGACGGTTTTCTCGGGGATGCGCACGGCGGAAGGGTAGCAGAGCGGCGGCGCGCTATGGCGCGGACGGGCCGGTGGGCTGTGCCTGGACCTGCGGGACGGGGAGTTTCGACTGGTCGACTTCGTAGATGACGTTTTCGCCATCGCGGAATACCTCGGTGAGGGCGTCCATGGTTTCGAACTTGGCGAGGCCGGGTTCGCTGCCATGGACGCGCTCTTCGGTGCCGACGACGACGTAGCGGACGTTGTACTTGCGGAGGAAGCTTTCGGCGAACTGGACGCCGGGGTCGCGGAAGAAGAGCTCGGTTTCGTTGCGGCGTTCAGCGACAAGACCGGCGTAATCGGTGCGTTGCTGGATCTGGTGCCAATCCCAGCCGATGACGGTGGGCAGGCCGGTGTATTCGGAGATGCGGCCGGTCCAGCGGTAGAGGGGGCCGACTGCTTCGACGATGACGGGCGAGCCCTCGACGTTTTCGCGGAGCCATTCGATGAGGGGGAGGTCTTCGTCGAGGCGGAACTCAACCTCTTCGCTGGCGCCGGGAGCGATGGGTTCGCGGAAGGTGCCGTTATCGAAGAAGACGAAACCATCGAGCGTGGGGTCGGTCTGAGCGAAGCGGGCCTGTTGGCGGGCGGCAGTGCCGGAGATGAGGAAGAGGCTGGCGCCGAGCATAAGCAGGACGATGGTGCTTGCCCCGGCCCAGGCGGAGAGGTTGCGCCAATCGGTGCGGCGGACTTCGCGGGCGCGGACCGCCGAGCGGAGGGCGGCGAACGCGGAGAGGGTGTACCAGGCGGCGAACCCGCTGGCGAGCGCGAAGAGCTGCCATGCCTGCAGGCTGAACTTGAAGACCGTGTTCATGCGGACGATGTCGTTCTTGAGGGTGACGATATCGACGCCGACGGCGACGCCGAAGGCGAGGATGTAGAGGGCGGTGGCGAGCGTCCGCGGAATGTTCCGTTCGGACGCGCGGAGTTCGAGCCAGAGGAGGTTGAAGAAGAACCCGAGAACGACGGCGCCGAGGGCGATGGTGGTGAGGCCGAAGGGCCAGGTGAAGGCGGCGAGGCCGGCGACGAATATCAGCAGGGCGGCGAATTCCATCCAGCCGTTGACGACCGCGAAGAAGGGGTTGCGGCCGTGGTCGAAAGCCCGGGCAGCGAGTTCCTCGCGGTAGCGGACGGCGAGGAAGGCGATGGCGAAGGCGATGAAGACGCCAAAATGGACGAAGAACTGGTGGGCCTTCGTGGTTTCGGGGGCTCGCATGATGCCAGGGTCGAAGGTTTCGAAGCGCCCTGTGTAGGGGGAGAAGGCCACCGCGGCCACGACCCCGGCGACTGCCAGGTGGCCGACAGCGTCCCAGAAGCGCTGACGCCAGTCGCCTGTTCGAAGGAGCTGACCGAGGGGGATACCCGCGACGGCGAGGAGCACGACGGTGGGGAAGTCCCAGGTGTGTACGGTTCGGACGAGGCCGACGAAGAGGCCGGCGAGGGCGGCGATGAGCCACGCCCGGCCACGGAACCCGTGACCAACGGTAACGCAATACGCGACGAGGATTCCGACGGTGGCGCCGAAGAAAGGCAGACCCATGAGGTGCGGGTGGAGGTCGGCGAAGAGCATGGTCCAGAACGGGAATTCGGTTATGTCGAACGTGCCGAAGTGGACGCGGGAACTTCGCCACCAGTCGAAGCCGGGGAGGGGTGTGCCGGTGAGCCACTGCCAGATACCGCCGGCGATGCCGACGGCGCCACCGATGACCGGCGTGCCGCTGGCGAGGGACCAGGTGTTCACCGCCTGGAGGCGTTCTATCCATTGGTCGGCGCCATCGAGGTTGGCGATGCCGATGAGGAGGACCGCGCCCAGGACGCCCGCGAGGATCGCCGGGCGCTGGGTGGCCTTGGCCGCGGATTCCCGGGCGCGCTGGCCGAGACCGACCAGCGAGTGGACGACCGAGAAGGCGGTTGCGGCAGCGAGCGATGCGTAGGTCGGCACGCCGAGGTTGAATGCGACTTCGGGCACGATCTGGAGGGCGCGGATGGGGACGGCGAGGAAGAACCAGCCCATGTAGTAGTAGTTCATCGAGCCGCCGGCGAACCACGGGTCGTAGGGCGGCATGATGGTGCTTCGGGTGACGGCGGTGAGGTAGGCGATCTCCATGGGCTTTTCGCCGCCCTGGGGGTGGTGCCAGAGGTCCGGGTTGTAGGCCCGGAGGGCGAGGAAGGCGAAGAATGCAACCATGAAGACGGCTTCAACGGCGAGCCA
>CALFYR010000292.1 GCA_937954195.1 uncultured Dehalococcoidia bacterium | reverse complement strand
GCATGACCGCCGCCATCGCCGACCCCGCGGCCCGCATCATCGTCCTCACCGGCACTGGCGGCACCTTCTGCTCCGGCGCCGACCTGAAGGAACAGCGCGAGGCCAACGCCAGCGGCGGCCAGACCGGCCCCACCGCCCTCGTCCCCATCCTCCAGGCGATGTGGGATTCGCCGAAGCCGATCATCGGCCGAATCAACGGCCATGCCCGGGCAGGCGGCCTCGGCCTCGTCGCCGCCTGCGACATCGCCGTCGGCGCCGAGGAAGCCACCTTCGCCGTCAGCGAAGTCCGCATCGGCGTCATCCCCGCGATTATCTCCGTCGTCCTGCTTCGCAAGCTCGCACCGCACGTTGCGATGGAACTCTTCCTCACCGGCGAACCGTTCTCCGGAAGCGACGCCGTCGCCTACGGCATCCTCAACCGCGCCGTACCCGCAGAGTGCCTCGACGCCACGGTCGCCGCCTACATCGACCGGGTCCGCAAGGGCGCACCCGGCGCGCTCGCCGGCGCCAAACGTCTCATCCGCGAAGTCCCCGGCATGGATATGCCCGCCGCCTTCGAACATACGGCGAGAGTCTCGGCCGAATTCTTTGCCAGCCCCGAAGCCCTCGAAGGCATGACCGCCTTCGCCGAAAAGCGCCCGCCTCCGTGGGCTGAGTAGCTACCGCGCGATGAGTGGCGCACCCCCGAGATGCGAACCCGCATCCACGATCAGGATCTCTCCGGTAATCAGGTCCGCCCCTTCGATGAACCAGACAGCGGCCTGGGCCATATCCTCCGGTGTCCCCGCCTTGCGCAGCGGCGTGTTGCGCTCCTGCGCGGCCTTCGCCGCCTCATAGGCGTCATCGCCGAGCCCCCCGCGCAACCAGCGCCCCTGAATGAACCCCGGACAAATCGTGTTCACCCGCACTTCCGGCCCGAGCGCCCTCGCCAGCGAAAGCGTCATCGTGTTCAGCGCCCCCTTCGAGGCCGTGTACGCAATGGAACTCCCCACGCCCATCACCCCCGCAATCGACGACACATTGACCACCGAGCCCTGTCCCTGCTTCTTCATCTGCGGCACCACCGCCCGTGTCATCTGGTACGGCCCAATCACGTTCACCGCGTAAATCCGCTGAAAGTCGTCGGCCGAAAGTCCTTCCAGGTTCGCGTGGTTCATGAAGTGGGTCGTGCCCGCGTTGTTAATCAGCCCGTCGATTCGCCCCCACTTATCGATCGCCGCCTGCGCCATCCGCCGGCAATCCTCATCCTTCGAGACATCCGCCTGCACCAGCAGCGTCTCCACACCCAGCGCCTCGCACTCGGCCTGGGTCTCCTTCGCCTCCGCTTCGCTCTTGGTGTAGTTGATGACGACGTTGCAGCCCTTGCTCGCCAGCAGCTTCGCCGCCGCGGCTCCCACGCCCGTCGCCGAACCGGTGACAATCGTCACCCCTCGCTTGATATCCATGCCCAATCCCTCCCGAGTCGGTGGGGCGAGTCTACCGGGCGGCGGGCAGCCTCGCAC
>CALFYR010000291.1 GCA_937954195.1 uncultured Dehalococcoidia bacterium | reverse complement strand
AGGTTGTCGCGCAGACGCCCATGCGCGGCGATGGTCTCCACCTGGGTGAACACATCCAGCGTCCGGCCGCGGGCGAGGTGCATCGTTGAGCGCGTCAGCGGCTCGAGGTGGCCGCGCATCCGGCTCTTCGCCTTGCGCACGCCGCGCGCCACAGCATCGAACTTCCCTTCGTCCAGGCTGAACACCGTGAAGATGCTGTCTGCCTCGCCCAGGTTGCGGCGCCGCAACACCACGCCCTCGGTCGTGTACGTGCGTGCACGGTCGCTCACGGCTAAATCTCCTGGCGTCCCTGGAGCGCGCGGGCGAGCGTTATGTCGTCGGTGTACTCGAGGTCCGCGCCGCTCGGCAGCCCGCGAGCGAGCCGGGTGACCTTCACCCCCGCCGGGCCAACAAGCCGCTGGATGTACATGGCGGTCGCTTCGCCCTCCAGGCTGGGGTTCGTCGCCATGATGACTTCCTGGATCTCGCCGTCCTGCAGGCGTACCACCAGTTCCCGCACGTGTATGTGCTCTGGCCCGATGCCATCCATCGGGTTCAGTACGCCGTGGAGCACGTGGTAGAGCCCCTTGTACCCACCCGACCGCTCGATCGCGAGCACGTCCAGCGGCTGTTCGACGACGCAGACGACCGAGCGGTCACGGCGGTCATCGCTGCAGAAGCCGCAAGGGTCGGACTCGGTGATGTTCACGCACTTCGAGCAGAACCGGATGCGGCGCTTCACCTCCAGCACGGCTTCGGCGAGCGCGTTCGCCTCTTGTTCGCTCGTCCGGAGGATGTGGTAGGCGAGCCGCTGGGCGGACTTTGGCCCGATGCCCGGCAACCGGTGGAACGCCTCGATGAGGCGCAGAATTGGCTCCGGGGTCGATGAGGAGCCTTCGGCCACGGTGCGTGCCTAACCGAGGCCGGGCAGGCCGAGCCCGCCGGTAATCGCGCCGAACGATTGCTGCTGCAACTCGTTCGCCTTCTCCGATGCGTCGGTGATCGCTGCCATGATCAGGTCCTGCAGCATCTCGACGTCGTCCGGATCAACGACCTCGGGTTCGAGGTTGATCGCCACGATTTTCTGCTCGCCCGACATAGTGACGCGGACGGCCCCACCACCGGCGCTGCCTTCCACCGTCTTTGCGGCGAGTTCGGCCTGCGCCTTCGCGAGCATTTCCTGGGCCTGGGCAAGGGCGTTCGGGTTCCCTCCGCCACCCATACCGGCTCGGCCGGGCAGTCCGCTGCCGCCACCGGCCCGCCGCAGATATCGATTGTTACCGCTGCTCTTTGCCATAGTTAGTCCTTCCCTACGGGGGTCGCCCCCATCGCCCGCGCCGCTTCCGCGAGATGGCCGCGCCGCGTTTCGCGCTTTGGCCCCGAATCTTGCTCGATCTGCTTCACCACCAGCCGCATGGGCCGGCCAAGGATGGCCGCCGCCTGCTCTTCCACCATCGGGCGGCACGTGGTGTCCACTTTCTCCATGGGCATTTTCCGCACGAACCCGAGCACGAGTTCGTCGCCGTCCATCTCCAGCACCTCAAACGATCCGTTCAGCCACATCGCGAGCGACGGGTTCACCATCTTGCAGTGCTCGAAGAGGTCGCGCGCGAACTTCTCCGCCGGGCTGAGCGGGGTGTTGCTGGGAACCGTCGCCGGCGCGGCCTGGCGGCCGGGGCCCGACCCTGCCGCACGCCCGGCTGCCTGCGGCGTCCCGGCGGACGCTGCCGGTGCTGCGGCAGCTGGCGCCGGGAGTCCCGCACCCAGGATCGCGGACGCGACCGCCACCTCCAGCGGGATGGGGCTCGCCGGGTCGAGCCGGAAGTCGGCGCGTGAGAGCTCCGCCATGGCGTTGGTCATCACCCGAATCCCGTCGCTTCGGGAACGCGCCAGCTCGATGAGTTCGGCATGGGGATGTTCACCGGCTGGATCGCGCTTAAGCGCCTCGGGAACGATCTCCCGGATAAGGTCGATGGTCGCCTTCGTGAACCGGGCGATATCAATGCCGTCGTCCGCCACTGACCGGGCTATTTCGAGAGCCGCACCAAGGTCCTCCTGCAGGACGGCCTTCACCAGCCCTACTGTACGGGCGTCGTTCACCTGCCCGATCGCCGCGAGCACATCGTCAATGGTCGGGTGGTCGCCGTAGCGTGCCACCACCTGTTCCAGCATCGTGACCGCATCGCGCAGGCCGCCCCGCGATTGCACGCTAATCGCGAGCAGTCCCTCCTTCGGGATAGCGAAGCCCTCGGCCTCAGCGATGAATTCCAGCCGTCCGACGCTCGCGTCATTTGGGATGCGGTGAAAGTCATACCGCTGGCAGCGCGAAATGATCGTCGCGGGCACCTTGTGCAGGTCCGTGGTCGCCAGAATGAAAATCGCATGCGGCGGGGGCTCTTCAAGCGTCTTCAGGAGCGCGTTGAACGCCCCCTCGGTCAGCATGTGGACTTCGTCCAGGAGGTACACCTTCCGCTTCAAGTCCGATGGCGCGAAGCCGACCTTCTCGCGAAGCTCGCGGATGTCCTCGATGCCGCGATTGCTGGCCGCATCCATCTCAATGAGGTCCAGCGCCGAACCTGAGAGGATGGCCCGGCACGGCGGACATTCGTTGCAGGGCTCGCCGTCTTTAAGGTTCGAACAGTTCACCGAGCGGGCGAGAATGCGCGCCGTCGTCGTCTTGCCGGTGCCGCGGGGGCCACTAAACAGGTACGCGTGCGCCAACTGCCCCGTGGCGAGGGCATTTCGAAGCGTGCGCACGATGTGATCCTGGCCGGCAACTTCGTCGAACCCGAGCGGCCGGTACTTCCCGTAGAGCACAAGCACCCCGTACTGGCTGAGTACCCTGAGTATAGAACAGATGTACCGACGGAACGAGGCTCCCCCTAGTCCCCGCGGCCCACGATGAACGACGCGCTGGTCGTTGCACTGCCTCCGAGGTTCAAGGTCGCAACGCGGCGCGCGCCTTCCACCTGGTAGTCGCCCGCTGTGCCCGAAACCTGCCGGTACGCATCCAGCAGCTGGCGGATACCCGTCGCGCCAACCGGGTGCCCAACGCCGATGAGCCCGCCGCTCGGGTTGATCGGGAGCTTTCCCTCAAAGGCGATCGTCCCATCCTCAACCGCCTTCCACGATTCACCGGGCGCGGTCAGTCCGAAGTGGTCGATGGCCATGTACTCGCTTGTCGTGAAGCAGTCATGCGTCTCGATTGCGTCCAACTCCCAGACCTCGCCGATCCCGGCCCGCGCGAACGCGTCGGTGATGGCCTGGCGGGTGTGCGGAAGCATGTACTCCGTGTCCTTGCTCTCCAGCAACTTCTCGTCGAACAGCATCGGCGCGGTGCGGTGACCCCAGCCTTCGATGCGCGGCACATCGTCGAGAGAAAGGCCGCGCTTCGCCGCCCACTGCTCGGCGTACCCCTGCGATGCGAGCACCACGCCAACCGCCCCGTCGGTAATCTGCGAGGCATCGCCGATGCGGATGCGGCCCACGAGGGTCTGGCCTTCCTTTTCCGGGTTGCTCGGCCATGAACGCGTCTGCGCCAGCGGGTTGCGGCGGGCGTTCTCGCGGTTGATCTCCGAAATGCGCGTCAGGTACGCATCATCCAGGCCATAGCGTTCGGCATAGGCATCGCCCAGCCGTCCGAACAGCGCCGGGAAGGGGTACGCAACACCCTTAGCCTCGCGCTCGTACCAGCCCGCGGTGCCCAGGAAGTCGCCGCCCTGCTGCGAATCGACGGTCTTCATCTGCTCTACACCAACAACCAGCGATACGTCGTACCGGCCGGCGGCGATTTCCGCGGTCGCCGCCAGGAGTGCAATGGACCCGGAGGCACACGCGGCTTCGTGGCGGCCCGTGGGAAGCCCCCGTAACGCGGGGTCGCCTTCGAGCAGGAATGCCCCGAGTTGGCCCTGGCTTGCGTAGAGTTCGGCGGCGAAGTTCCC
>CALFYR010000290.1 GCA_937954195.1 uncultured Dehalococcoidia bacterium | reverse complement strand
TAGTAGAAGACGATGTCTTCGGCCGGCCAGCTGGGGTCGATGTCGGACCACTGGGTGGCGCCGCCATCCTTGAAGACCATGTTCAGCTGCTCGACGGTCATGCACTGGGCCCAGTCGTTGTTGGGGTTCACGACGACACTGAGGGCGTCGATACCCACCTGGATCTCGATCAGATCGTCGATGGAGGAGACTCCGGCGGGCTCGCAGCCGGCCTCGAGGTCGCTTTCGCGGGCGGGCCGGGAAGCGTCCCAGATCTCGATTTCGCCGCGGCAGAAGCGTTCGCCACCGCCGCCAGTGCCAACGAAGTTGGCAGTGACATCCACGTCCGGGGCGACCGCGTTGAAGTCGATGACCGCGGTCTCCGTGATCGGATAGACGGTGGACGAGCCGTCAATGTTGATGGCACCGCTGAGCGAGCCGTAATCGACTTCGCTGCCGCCGTTGCCTCCGTCGGTGGTGGCCGTTGCGCCGGGCGTTTCGCCGCCTTCGTCATCGTCGTCGTCGCCACAGGCAACGGCCACGAGGGCGATCATGGAGACGAGGGCCGCAAATAGCAGCGCCCAGCGGCTCCTCTTCTTCAGTTGAAGCATCTTTGGTGTGTACCCCTGTTGTTGAAGTTGAATTGGAAGCTCCAATCGCAACGTATGGCCGGTCGTTTAACTGCTGATTAACGGGAATGCGCGTGCAGCCTTGGCCGATTCTTTCCTGAGCTTGCAGAGGTTTTACACAGCGTTTGCACGGCGGCGTGTCGCCGTTGATCTCGACCGTCGAACATTTACCACGAAGGCGACGGGATGACGGCCCCTGTTGCTGAACACCCCTCTGGTGGTCGAGGGCTCCAGGCATGCCAGCCCCGTCCCGGAATTCTCCGGGTGGCAGGCCCGGAGCCCTCGGCGCATACTGGATATCACCGCAGAGGAGCTGGCGCGCGGAACGACGATGGCCCAAAAAATTCTTCTCGTTGACGACGAAAGCAACATCCGCGACCTGGCGGCGATGTACCTCGAAAAAGAGGGGTTCGCCGTTGAGCAGGCCGCGAACGGGCAGGACGCCCTCTCGAAGTTCGGGCAGGTCCAGCCGGCAATGGTCGTGCTCGACGTGATGATGCCGGGGATGGACGGCTTCGAAGTCTGCCGAGAGATTCGCCGTGACCACGATGTGCCGATCCTTATGCTCACGGCGCGCAGTGAAGACGTCGACAAGATCGTCGGGCTCGAACTTGGCGCCGACGACTACATGACCAAGCCGTTTAACCCGCGGGAGCTGGTCGCCCGCGTGAAGGCGATCCTTCGGCGGTTCGAAGGTGGCCGAAAGCCGCAGAACGCGATTACGGTCGCGAACCTCTCGGTCGATAAGGCGCGGCGCGAGGCGAAGGTCGATGAGGAATTTCTGCAGCTCCGCACCAAGGAATTCGACCTGCTGGTCGCCTTCGTGGAGAACCCGGGGATCGCACTGACGCGCGATCAGCTGCTTGGTTCGGTCTGGGGCTATGACTTCGCGGGCGAGACGCGGACGGTGGATGTCCACGTGCAGCACCTGCGCTCAAAGCTGAACAATGCGAAGGTACAGATAGAAACCCTACGGGGTGTGGGCTACAAACTGGTCGATGTTCCAGCCTGAGCCACTCTCCGAAAGCCGGAGGACGCGCGGTTGCCGGGGAGGACATCTGAGCACCGCCGCAACAGACCAGACGGGCACTCGCTGGCCGTAGACGCCCGTGGGGTGTTGCGCCATGGGTAGCCTGCAGGTCCGGCTGTTCCTCACCTACCTCTTCATCATCCTCGTGACGCTGGCGCTGGCCACGTTGAGCCTGATCCTGCAAATCGGCGGATACCGGGAGGACATCTCCTACGGGAACCTGGAAGACCTTGGCCTGCTCATCAATTCGCAGGCGAACGCAGAGATACGGCGGAACCTGGACGAAGGGCTGGAGGTGACTGAGCCTACTGACCTTGTCATCGCCCTCCGGTCGTTTTTCGCGGAGCCTCGGCGGGTTGCGAGCGACACGTCAATCGCCCTCATCGACCGCCAAGGGCGGATCATCCCGGATGCCGTGGCAAACCCTGTTGACCAGCCGATCGATGGCGGAATCGTGCGGGACCTGGCAGGTCAGCAGGACGACATCGCAACGCCGGGGATGGACCCTCGGCGCTGCCGGCTCGACGTGCCGGGCCGAGACTCGTTGCTGTGCGTGACTATGCCGCTGAACGAGGACGTGCTGGCGGCACTCGCCGATACCGATGTTTCGGCGGTGGTGGTCGCCAGGCCGCCGGCGACGCTTGGAGAAAGCCTTGGCGACCTCATGCCGCGGCTGTTGTTCTCGGGGCTCATCGGGGTGGCGGCGGCGCTGGTCCTGGGTTTCGCGTTCAGCCAGAGTGTGGCCGCGCCGCTCCGGAACATCGCCCGGGCCGCCCGCAGTGTGGCGCGAGGGAACTACCGCCAGCGCGTCCCCGCGACAGGGCCCTCGGAGGTGCGAGACCTCGCCGCGAACTTCAACCGCATGACGGGCGAGGTGCAGCGTTCGCAACAAACCCTCAGGGACTTCCTCGCGAACATCTCGCACGAACTGAAGACACCGCTCACATCGATCCGCGGCTTCAGCGAGGCGATGCTCGATGGGACCATCGACGACCCGGACGGCATCCAGCGCTCAGCCAGGATCATCAGCGACGAATCGAACCGGGTGCTGCGGCTGGTGCAAGAGCTGCTCGACCTGTCCCGAATCGAAAGCGGCCAGGTATCGATGGAGCAGGACGTGATTGACCTGCGGGAGCTCTTCGACCACGTGAATGAAGTGTTCGCGCTCCGAGCCGAAGAGGGCGAGGTTGGCCTGGAGTTCGCGGTGAACGGCGCCGCGAACATCACCGGGGACTTCGACCGGCTGGAGCAGGTGATGAACAACCTGCTCGACAACGCCCTTCGTTACACCCCGAAGGGCGGTGCGGTGCGGGTGGCGTGCCGTGACCTGCAGCCGGGCACGCTGCAGGTGACGGTCAGCGATACCGGGCCGGGTATTCCATCGGCGGACCTGCCGCACCTGTTTGAGCGTTTCTACCGGAGCAAGGCGAGCGAGAACGGGGCGACGCGCAAAGGCTATGGGCTCGGGTTGGCCATCACACGGGAGATCGTTCGCGCGCACGGCGGGGAGATCTGGGCGACGAGTGAACCGGGCCAGGGGACAACGTTCGTGTTCACGCTTCCCACCGCGGGCCGAGCAGCACCGAAAGCCGCCGCGCGATAGCGTCCATGCTGTAGCCAGTGGCCATGCCGCCGAAGCGGCCGGCCCACCCGGCGGTGACGACGGCCATGCGATAGAGACCGAAGGCTTCGTAGTATTCCAGGTTATGTTGAGTTTGGCCGGTGGCGGCTTCGTATGCGTCCGAGAGCAGCGTGCGGCCGCCCGGGCCCGACATGCCGCCGAAGACAGTGTGCAGCGCCGCATAGAACCCGAGGTCGGAGCGCGGGTCGCCGAGGGCGGCGAGCTCCCAATCGAGGACGGCGACGACCGAATCGCCCCGGAAGAGGTAGTTGCCCGGGTTCGGGTCGCCGTGAAGGAGCGCCACGCGGGCATCGGCCGGCTCGTTGGCGCGCAACCATTCCGCGAGTGCCACGACCATCGGCGCGCGGGAGATGCGAAGCCGTTCGGCGCGTTCGCGCCAGGCGCCAATTTCCGCAGCCAGCGGGCCGGAGGTCGAGTCCTGGGTAAGGAAATCCAGGCCGGCCCGACGCCAATCAACCGCGTGGATCGTCGCGAGCATTTCGGCTGCGGCGGGGAGGCGCTCTGAGTGGCCGTACCAGAAGAGCGGAAGCGTTTCTCCGACGACGCGCGACATGATGTAGAACGGCGCCCCGAGCACGGACGCATCAGGTTCGAACCACGCCACCGAGGGCACCGGGACCGCGGTGGGCTGGAGGGCGCGCATAACGCGGAACTGCCGGGAGACGTCGTACGGGGCCAGGATGCCATCGGGACGCTCGGGGCGGAGCACGATTGGGACGTCGTGGGTGCGCCCTTCCAACGTGATGCGGAGGTCGAGCGAGACGGTGTCGTTGCTGGCGCCGGCGGGCATTCCGCGCAGGTTGGCGAGTTCAAGCGTGTCGGCGGCCGGGAGCCGCTGCGCGAGGTAGGCGGTCAGCCGTTCGCGCCAGTCGCTCATCTCAGCTCCGCGAGCGCCATCCCGAGGAGGTCGGTGAGGTGGTCCCAGGCATACCAGGGTTCGGAGCCATCGCCGAACTTGCGCCAGCCGTAGTAGATGACGCCGAGCTGCCACAGCCAGAATGCGCGGAAGAACGCCATGCCCTGCAACGGCGTCCCGGAGACGGCGGCGTAGGCCTGCGCAAAGGGCATCGCTTCAGCCGGGCCGAACGGCGCGCCCTTCAGGTGCGAGAGGGCGAGCAGCTGACCAACATCGGACCGGGGGTCTGAGATGCGGGCCTGCTCCCAATCGACAACGGAGACGACCTTGCCGCCCTTGAACAGGTAGTTGAAGACGTTGATATCGCCCTGGCAGAGGGCGAGGCGGCCTTCGACAGGGATGAAGGTTCGGAGCTGTTCGAGCGCTGGCACGAGGATGGGGTCGGATTCGCAGCCGAAGGAGGGCATGCGGGCGGCGACGGTATCGATTTCGGCAGCGACGGCCGCTTCGACAGACTCTGGGACGCCCATGAAGTGCAGCCCCAGCGCGCGCCAATCCTGCGCGTGGATGTTCGCCACCGCCGCCGTGAACTCGCCGAAGCTGGCGTCGGGGGCGTTGCCCATGTGGGGCGCATCGACCCAGGCCATGGTGATGAACGGCGCGCCGAGGTGGGACGGGTCGGGTTCGCTGGCGAAGAGCTGCGGGACGGGGATGGGCGAC
>CALFYR010000289.1 GCA_937954195.1 uncultured Dehalococcoidia bacterium | reverse complement strand
CCGCGCTGGAATCCGCCAGCCGCGACCCGAAAGCCAACACGATGCCGTTCATCCTCGACGCGGTGAACGCCGGCGCCACGGTCGGCGAGGTCTGCAACATGTGGCGGAAGGTGTACGGTGAGTACAAAGAGCAGGTGGTGGTGTAGGCCGCCCAGGTATACTGGCTTCATGGCAACGGCGCAGAAGTCCCGATTGACCTGCCTGCCGCTCGAATCTGGCGATCGGCTTACCCGGGTTGAGTTCGAACGTCGCTACGCGACACGCCCCGACATCAAGAAGGCGGAACTTGTCGAAGGAGTCGTCTACGTGGCCTCACCCGTTCGCACCGAAGAACATGGCACACCGCATTTCAACGCGACGACATGGCTGGGTGTCTACGTTGCCAGGACACCCGGGATTATCCCCGCTAGCGACGCCACGGTTCGGCTCGACAATGACAACGAGTTCCAGCCGGACATCTATCTCGCATGGGACCACGAGCACGGCGGCGCCGCCACGCTGGATGACGATGGATACCTCACTGGCGCCCCTGACCTGGTTGTAGAAATTGCCGCCAGCTCAGCCTCCTACGACCTCGGGCAGAAGATGAACGTCTATCGGCGCAACGGTGTGCGGGAGTACGTTGTCTGGCAGATCCTCGAAGAGCGAATCGACTGGTTTGAGCTTTCGGAGGGCACGTACGCGCCAATCGCGCCCGATGGCGAAGGGGTTGTCGGGAGCAGGGTATTTCCGGGCCTTCGCCTGAATGTGCCCGCCATGCTTCGCGGCGACCTCGCGGCTGTGCTCGACTCGCTCCGACCGCCCATCTCCTGACACCCCACTGCCAGCAGCTTTCCTGACCGTGACGATCCTCCCCGGCTACACTTGATCGTGTGAACGCCGACGACAAGAACCGGGCGAACATGAAGCGGATTGGTGCCATGCGCGAGCAGCTTCGGACCCGCGTGCCCCGTTCGTCGACCATATCCGAGAAGCTCAAAAAGCAGCTCGCGGCGCTCCCGCCGCGGCCTGGCGTGTACATCATGCGCAACGCCAAGGGCGAGGTGATCTACGTCGGCAAAGCGGCGAAACTCCGCGACCGCGTGCGCTCCTACTTCGGTTCGCCGCACATGATGGAGCCGAAGACGCGGGCACTTCGCGAGCACATCGACGATTTCGAATACATCGTTGTCGGCAACGCCGGCGAAGCGCTCATCCTCGAGGCCACCCTCATCAAGCGGCACCAGCCGTTCTTCAACATCCGCTTGAAGGACGACAAGCGCTATCCGTACTTGAAAGTCGACGTCCAGAACCCATGGCCGCGCGTCTACATCACCCGGCGCATAGAGAAGGACGGTGCCCGCTACTTCGGGCCGTACGCCAGCGCCGGCTCCGTCCGGGCGACGTTGGACCTCACAAAGAAGCTGTTTCCCTGGCGTTCCTGCACCAAGGAGATCACCGGGAAGGATGCCCGCCCCTGCCTGGATTACTACATCAAGCGCTGC
>CALFYR010000288.1 GCA_937954195.1 uncultured Dehalococcoidia bacterium | reverse complement strand
GCCAGGGGGGTCGGCGGGGTGGGTTGTGGGTCATTGGGTATAGGGTACCTCAGAGGGCGACGAGGGCCGAGGGCCGAGTCGATGGGGGGCGAATGGTCAGCCGAAACGGGCGAGAGCCTCATCGATGCTTTCGGTGCGCACCCCACGCATCTCAAGCACCGCCCGCAGCCAATCGGGCCGCGCCCGCGCGGCCACAGCGATTGGGTCGGCGATGGGCGAATGCTCGGCCGCCAGTTCCGCGAAGCGCGTCACGTACTCGGTCGGCCGCAAGTCAGATGAGAGTTCGACGAGCGCGAAGGGATCGGGCGTGGTTGTCTTGCCGGGGACGCCGCGGACGGCGATCGGGCCGGGGCGTTCGCCGCCACCCACGAGCCCCGCGCCATCGCACAAGATCGCGCCGTGAACGCGGCCGGGTCGCGCGCCGGCGAGCATGAGCGCGATATAGGCGCCCAGGCCTCGTCCGACCACCGTCGCCGCACCAATGCGGTTGAGGGCGGCATCGGCGTCGCCCATCAGCACCTCGGCCGTGTAGCCACCGCCGCCGGGCACGGTCGATGCGCCGTGGCCGGTGAAATCGAGCGCGAACACCGGCCCCCGCCAGGCCGCAAGGTCGGCGGGTACCTCGGACGGGGAGGATTCGCCCAGGGCGTGGAGGTGGAGCAGGGGCCGCCCTTCGCCAGCGCGCAGGGTGTGCAGCGCCAGTTTCACCCGGTTGTGGCTCAGGAAGACCGTCATCCCAGGAAGTCCAGCACAAGGTCGGCGACGCGACGCGGATGCTCGATGTGGATGAAGTGGCCAGTATCGGCGAACGAAATCAGTTCGGCCCCGGCCGGCATGTACGGGAGGAGCGCTTCTCGCTTCGTGCCCCAGCCCATCTCTTCTTCGACCGTGGCCATGAAGCCGAGCATGGGTACGGTGATCATCTTGAGCTTTTCGAGCGACCAATCGGGCCGCCAGGGGCCGAACCCGCCAAACCGGATCGCAGGGTCCAGCTTCCAGCGCCAACCGTCCGGGTCCTTCCGCGCGCCCACGGTCACCAGGTACCGCAGCCAATCGTCAGAGAGGCGTGGATTCATCCGCTTCCGGCGCTTGGCCAGTTCATCGAGCGTGCCCGGCTTGCGCATGGAGGCCCCTGCCTGGTGCCGATGGTCGAGCCAGTCGCCGAGGTTCTTCAGCGTGAAACGGCGCTGTTCGTGGTCCGAAACGTCCGGGTGCGGTTCCGGCGAAGGCAGTCCGTCAATGACGACCAGTTTCGACATCCGGAGCGGGAGTGCCTCGGCAAGCTGCGTCATCATGCCGCCGCCCTTTGAGTGTGCGACCACCGGCACCGGGTCCGGCGTGGTGGAATCCAGGACTGAGAGGGCGTCGCGGACATCGGCATCCCAGCTGTAGAGGGCCGCGTGCTCGGAATCTCCGTGGCCGCGATGGTCCCACGAGATGACTCGCCAGCCCGCTTCAGCCAGCAAGGGGGCAAACACGTCGAACGTCCCCGCGAAATCCGAACCGCCGTGGACGAGGAAGAGGGGAGGGCCATGGGGGTCGCCCCATTCGCACACGGCAATCTGGACACCGTAGGAATCGACCCACCGGTGACGGTCGGGCCGCCGGGCACCGGGGTAGGAAACGAACGTCGGATCTTCCACTGCCGGAGCGGTCATGGCGCCTGTCTTTGGAGCGTGATTCGAGGTAGAAGGTGATTGGAGCGGGCGGCGGGAATCGAACCCGCGCCTCAACCTTGGAAGGGTCGCGCGCTACCATTACGCCACGCCCGCCCCTGGTCCGGCGGTTTCCGGAAGCACCATCGTAGCAAAGCCGCGCGCTTCGTTCTCGCCTCTGCCGCAGGTAGTATGCCGCGATGCCATTCAACGGCCGCGTGCTGCTCGTAGGCCCGCTCGCGGGAAGCAGGTGGCGGAGCATCTCGCACTACACGGCGACGCTCGCGGAGGCTCTCCGAGCGGCGGGAGTTGAGGTCGACACCGTGGCAGCGCCATGGTTCAACCCACCATCGGTAGCCCGGGGCCTGCGCGCCCGCTGGTGGCGCCAGCCGCTGGTGCAGGCGGCGCTTCGCGGCGAGTTTGCGGTGGTCCATCTGACCGACCAGGCGCTTGCGCATCACGTCCGACGGTTTCGGCCGCACGCTCCGGTGGTTGTGACGTGCCACGACCTGATGGCGTTTGAAGTGCCGGGCTACTTTCACGGGCGGTTCGAAGGCGCGCTCAAACGGGCGTTCCTCCGCCGGCCATTTGCGAGCCTGAAGCAGGCCGATGCGGTTATCGCCGTTTCGAAGTACACCGCAGGGGCTATTGAGCGGCGAAGGGCGGCCCCGCGGGAGCGGGTGCACACGATCCCGAACATCGTCCGACCCGTTTTTCGGCCAATGCCGCGCGACGAGGCCGAAGCCGCCGTTGCCGCGGCGGGGATAGTACTGCCACGCTCCCCGCGACTCCTGAGCGTCGGACATGCCGGCGGCTACAAGAACCTCGAAGCGCTTATCACCGCGCTGTCCCTGGAGGGTGCCCGGGATGCGAACCTCATCCGCGTGGGCGGGTTGCAACGGCATCACTATCGGCTCGCGCGTGAACTGGGCGTGCGCGACCGAATCGTGCTGCGCCCGGGAATTGACGACGGCGCGCTGGCGGCGCTGATGAATGCGTGCGACATCCTGGTGCAGCCGAGCCTGGCCGAGGGCTTCGGTCTCCCTGTGGCCGAGGCCATGGCCTGTGGGCTGCGGGTCATCACCTCGGACGGCGGCGCCCTGCCCGAGGTTGCCGGTGATGGCGGCGCAGTGTTCGCGCGGGACGGCACCGCCGGGCTCAGGGCAGCTGAGCACGATGCACAGGCCATCGCAAGCTTGATCCCTGTCGCCCGTGACGATGCGGAGCTTGCGGCCAGGGCAGTGGCTCGGGCGGCTGCGTTCGCGAGCGCCAGCGTCGTCCCGCAGTTCATCGAACTGTACGATCAGATATGCCGGGAACGGATGGCCCGAACCGGCTCGGCTCGCTAGATTCGTGACGTGCGAATCCTCCGTCTCGCGAACAGCAACGACTTTGTCAGCTACGTCTCCGATGACAAGCGGACGTACCGCTACGTTGAGCAGGCGATGGAGGCCCTGACGGGCGAGCCGTGGGAGACGATCCGCAAGCCCATCTCTCCCGCCGAGAGCTTGCCGGATATCGTGGAGCGATGGATTACCGAGTTCCAGCCGGACATTGTGTACTTGATGGTGAATTCGTACTGGTTCAACTACGAATCGGTGCCGCTCAAGCTCAAGCGCAAGTTCGGACGGGTTGGTGAGGTGGTTGGCGATGCGGGCCTCGCGGCGGCCGGCAAGCCGTGGTTCGCAGACCGCTGGTGGTTCCACAAGACACGTTACTTCCTGCAGTCCACGATTGGCGGCGAGACGCCGTTCACGCCGGAGTACGTCCTTGAGAACATGGAGGCGGTGATACGACGCATCCTTCGCCACGAAGACGTACACCTCGTTGTCCGCAGCAGCCTCGGTGGCAAAGAACGGCCGGACCTGCCGAAGAAGGTCCAGGCCCGCCGCGAGGTGAGGCGGCAGGTGGTGGCCGAGGGGATGGAGCGCATCTGCGAGCAGCTGAACGTTGCGAACCTCTCCGGCAAGACCCGCCGCAAGTTCGACAAAGAGCTTCGCGCCGGCGACATGCTTCACTCGAACGAAGCCGGCCATGCGGTCGCCGGCGGGCGCGAAGCCGAGTTCATGGTGGCCTTCTGGCGGTCGCTCCATCCCGAGCGTTACGGCGAACCCGAAGCGGCAGGCCAATAGCCGTTACCCGTTCCTTGGCTACCATGCCCGGGTGGGGATTGCCACCGGAAGCCTCGTCGCGCTCATGTTCCGGATCCTGGGGACCTTCCTGTGGGCGATCGTTGGCGTCCTCACGGCGCGCGCCTTCTCGGTCGAAGAACGGGGAATCTACGCTTCGATCATCGTGTTCTCCGGCGCTGTAGCTGGAGTCACCTCGCTCGGAGGGGCGGCCGGATATTACGTCGCCAATCGCCGCCGGCTCGTCCCCGAAGTCACGGCCAATGCGCTCTCCGTCGCACTGCCTATCGCCATCCTCTTCGTGCTTGTCGGTTTCGCGCTGGACTTCTTCATCGAAGGTGATGTTGGCAGGTTCATGGGAATTTCGGGGCTTCTGATTCTCCCGAGCATTATCCGGAACACGGTTACCGGCGGCCTCATCGGCGAGGGGCGCCTCGTCGAGTTCAACATCGCGAACAACCTGCCTGTGATCGCGGGCTTCTTCGCCCTCCTCTTCTGGGTGGTGGCGCTGGATAACCGGACCGCCGCCGCGGGCCTGACGGCGTGGGCGGTCGCTCAGTACGTCACGTTGCTGCCCCTCATCTTCTGGGGCGGCAACTGGATTACCTGGTTTCGGCGGCACCGCCCCGACCCGGCGCTCATCAAAGGCGTTGTGCGCTTCACGGCCGTCACGGGCCTCGCCGGCATCATCGGCATCCTCAACGTCCGCATCGACCTCCTCCTCGTGATTTCGATCGATAGCCAGGAATCGGCCGGCATCTATTCGAGCGCCATCTCCGTCGCGGAGGCCCTCTGGCTGTTCTCCTCCTCCATTGCGCTTGCCTCGTTCGCCCGTGTTGGCGCTTCCAACCGGGAGGAGGCCGCCCGCGTCACCGCCACCGGCATTCGCTACACGCTCATCGTGATCGTTCCCGGCGCCATTCTGGCCGCCGTCCTCGGTCCAACCGCCATCGAGATCGTCTTCGGCTCACGCTATGCCGACGCGGCAACGCCGCTGCGCATCCTGTGTATCGGGACAGCCGTTTTCGCCGCCCAGCCATTGCTGAACAACTACTTCACGAACCAGCTGGGACGGCCATCGATTCCCCTCGTCCTGGGCATCATCGCTCTCGTGATGAGCGTGGTCGCGAGCGTCATTCTCATTCCGCACTATGGGAGTTCCGGGGCCGCCTGGGGGACGACGATCAGCTACGTGGTCACTGGAGCGGTCGGCGTCGGACTGTTTCTCTGGCTCAGCAGCGTGCCGCATTCCGAACTCTGGCGAATCCGTTGGGACGACGTCCTCAGCTACTTCCGGCTAGCGGGAGAGATCCTTCGAAAACTCGGCATTCGGACGCGCTGGAACCCGGCGCCCAAAACTGACCCGGCCTAGCGGGCGGCCCGCTTCTGACGCGGCGCGAACCGCGGTCCCTGCGTTTTCTTCGGCGCGGAGGTCC
>CALFYR010000287.1 GCA_937954195.1 uncultured Dehalococcoidia bacterium | reverse complement strand
GGTGTAGCCGCGCTCGTACCTGAGCATGATGACGAACTCGAGCATCACTATGGCATTCGTCACAACAATTCCCACAAGCGTGAGCAAGCCGATCAGTGCGCTGAGACTCAGGGCCGATCCTGTGAGCACGAGCGCGACGATTGCCCCGATGATGGCCAGCGGAAGACTGAAAAGGATGACGAACGGGTCGAGCCAGCTCCTGAATAGGAGCACCATGATGACGTAAACAATAATGATTGAGGCAATGATCGCGTAGAACAGGTTGCTGAAGCTTTCCTCGATGTCGCTCGCTATGCCGCCCTGTTCGACGGAGATCCCCTCCGGAATGTCGAGGCGGTTCACGGCTGAGAGGGCATCCGCGGCGATACCCGCCGTGTCTTCACCCGTCACGTCTGCGCTGATCGTCGCGCCGGGCCGACCATCGACGCGGGTGAGACGCTCCTGCCGCTGGATGACCTCGATACTCGCGATGTCACTAATCCGGACGCCAGGGGCGAGTTCGAGCGCGGCGAGCTGCTGGAGATCCTGCGTGCCTCCCGAGACGAGCACGCGCAGATTCAGGGGCCCTTCGCCGAAGTCGACGGTCGTGACCGTGGTGTTCGACGAGAGGCTGCTCAAAAGCTCGGAGACGCCCTGCGGGGATATCCCCGCTTCGAAGGCCCGCCGCCGATCGACGATGATCTGGAGCGTCTGGATCGCGCTTCCCACGTCGGATTTGACGTTCGCCGTGTCTTCGGTACCGCGGACCGCATCCGCAACTTGGGCCGCGACACCGGCGATCAGCGGCGCATCGGCCTCTGTCTCGGCGGAGACGGTGAAAGCGATACCACCCGGTGGTCCAAGCCCGCCGCCGGCCGCACTGACGGCAACGTTGCCGGAAGCCGGAAGTTCTTCAGCGAGCCGTTTCCGGAGCTCTTCGGCGATGTCATCCTTGTTCCCGGAGGAAAATTCCACGGTGATCGTGGCGCTGTTGGCGCCCTGCCCGGAGAGAATGTTGCCGATCGCACCGATATCGGACCCGGCGCCGGTGATAATCGTCTGCATCGCCTTGACGTCGTAATCCTCAAGCAGATCCTCAACCGCGATGGCCTGTTCGAGGACCGACCCCTGCGTCTGCCCGGGCTGTGCATTGACCGTGACCGTGATGATATTTTCTCCGGCCGGGGGAAGGAACACGACGGGGAGAAGGGGAACCAGAGCGAGGCTTGCCACGAATGCGGCGCCCGCGATACCGAGGGTCTTCCAGCGGTTTCTGAGCGACCAGCGGAGGATTGGCGAGTACGCGCGGGCGAGTCTCGTGTCGGCTGCCCTCTTCTCAGGCTCGACTTTGACGCGACCGGCAATCGTCAGCTTGGTGAGCACCGGGATCACCGTCACCGCGACGACGAGCGAGGCGATAAGAGCGAAGACGACCGCGAGCGAGAACGAGAGGAAGAGCTCGCCGACGAGCCCTCCGACCAGCCCGAGCGGCAGAAAGACCGCACACGTCGTTGCCGTGGCACCAACGATAGCGATCGTGACCTCGCGGGCACCAGTGATGATCGCGGGGAAGGGCTCTTCCCCCTCGGCCATATGCCGATAGACGTTCTCGAGCACCACGATGGAGTCGTCGATGACGCGTCCGATCGCGATGGTTAGACCGCCGAGGGTCATGATGTTCAGCGAGTACCCGAGCCTATCGAGGAGCACAACGGCGATGACGATGGAAAGGGGGATGGAGACGGCCGTCACCAGTGTTGTGCGCCAGTTCGCGAGGAAGATGAAGACGATGACGATCGCCAGGACGCCGCCGATAATCCCCTCCTCGACCACGCCGTTAATCGATTCGGTGATGAACTCGGCCTGGTCCTGGAACACTGTCAGGGAAGCTCCAGCTGGTAGCTTCGCTTCGACCTCCTCGAGCGCGTCGGTGACCGCGTGGGATGTCTCCACCGTGTTGGCGCTCTTCTCTTTCGTGACCCGGATTGCGACCGCGGGCTGGCCGTCCGCGCGAGTCACGCCCGTGGATGACGCCTGCCCTTCCTCAACGGTCGCGATTTCGCGGAGCACCACCACCGAACCGTCGGGAGCGCGAAGCTGCAGCCCCCGGATGTCATCGAGCGATTGGTACGTCGCCACTGTCTCGATCGGCAGGCGCGTCCCGTTGGAGGTGATCTCGCCCGACGGGATCAGCAGGTTGTTATCCGCGAGCGCCTGAATAATCTGGTTGTACGTCAGGCCCGATGCAACGAACGCCGCCGCGTCGAGCGACACGAGCACCTCTCGAGCGGCACCGCCGACGATGCTCACGGAGGCGACCCCATCGATGCTCTCGATCTCGGGCACGACGTCGCGCTGGGCGATGGTGCGCAGTTCGGCGGTCGAGAGGTCGCCCTGGAGGCTGAAGTCAACAATCGGCAGCAACGTGGGGTCGAACGTGAGGATCGAAGAGGCGCTCCCCGCCGGGAGGCGCGTACTGTCGACCATCGCCTGGATATCATTCTCAGCGGCGTCAAGGTCCGACCCAAAGTCGTATTCCAACGAAATCAGCGCCAGGCCGGCGACTGTTGTGGATTCCATGCTCTTGACGCCGTCAAGGGCCTTGAGGCGCTCCTCGAGCGGTATCGTGACGGACTGTGAGATATCGTTCGCCTGGGAATCCGGGACCTGCACGATCACGGTGACCAACGGGAACTCGATATCCGGGATGAGTTCCTGGCGGACATTGAAGACCGTGTACAAGCCATAACCTGCCACGGCCAGGACCACGACGACGACAAGCCAGGCTTTCCTGTAGCTGTACTCCGTTACCCACGAGACGAGTCGGCCCAAGCGTTGGCTCCAAAAGTAGGGTCATGCTACTATGAACAGGAATTCCGCTTCGGGTCAAACACGCGAATGAGGAACTGGGAAGGAAGGGGAAAGTGATGTTCACCCGGCTCAGGCCCTGGGAACCGAGCGGCCCGCGAACGATTTCAGGAAGGCGGTTTGGTCGGTGCCAACGCCACAGGCCCCGCATCCAGTGACGCAGCCTCGCCGCTCCGACGCCATCGCGAACCGTGCCAAATTGCTCGAGGCAGCGCGTGACGCATTTGCCGATCTCGGACCGACCGCCGAGGTCACCTACATCGCCGAGAGGGCGGGCGTTGGGGTCGGCACGATCTACCGGCACTTCGGCAGCAAGGAGGGACTGCTGCATGAGGTCGTCCTTGAGGCGGTTGCCCAGTTTGAGCGCGAACTGGGGGATGCGGAGCGGAGCGCTGAGCCGGTGGCCGCCTTGCGCGTATTCCTGGTTGCATTGCTCCACGCAACCGACAGCTACGGCTGGCTGTTTGACGCGATGCTCAGCGGCCAGCTGCCCGAGCAGGCGAGCCAGGGCATCGAAGGGGTGGAGGCCGGCCGTCGCCTATCCGCGGTCCTGAGGCGTGGGGTAACTTCGGGCGCGTTTCGTGGCGACCTTGACGTCGATGTTGCGTCGAACCTCATGCTCGGCCTCCCGCTCACGTGGAAGTATGGTCAACTGCGGGAGTCCTTGAACACAGCGGATGCGGTCGATCGGACGATCGAGGTCTTTCTTGCCGGTGCGATGGGCGGCGATCGTCTAGGCGGACGTAGCACCCCTGCGCGGCTTTCGGATAGCGCACCGAAGCAGCCGTAGAGCCTGCCAACAGAGACGAACTGACCGTTGCGGAGCATCTCCCAGACCGGCGGATCAGGCCTGGCCAGCGAGCGAGGGCTGCCACTCGGAACCGGTGGGCGCCACCCATGCGGTCGGGGTCAGCGGAGTCCGTTCCACCTGGAACGAGAAGAAGTCACCCAGGTCCTCGAGCGTCACCTCGATCAAGCCGTTCGAGCAGTTCGTCCTCCTGAACCTGCCGGGCAAGCTCAATGTCGCGAGTGGTGCGTGCCCGATCCGGCACGAGCAGTTGGAGAGCGAACCCGCCCTTCAGCGCCCATTGGCGCCACGCGATGCGTAGGAGGCGAGCGAGCAACCGTTCGAATGCAACCTGCTTGCGCAGTCGCGCGAGGGCCCACCTTCCCGG
>CALFYR010000286.1 GCA_937954195.1 uncultured Dehalococcoidia bacterium | reverse complement strand
AACACCAGTGCCAGCGCCACCAGCAACCACCAGCTCGTGCTCCCCGCGAACCGCCTGGCCCGCGCCTCCGCCACCGCCCGCCTCCCGGGTTCGCCCCACCCCTCCGGCGCCGCCCCCCGCAACACACCGAGCGAGGCGCCATCCAGCACCGGCACCGCCGCCCGCGGCCGCTCGCGTTCGAACCGGGACCGCACACGCCGTGCCAGCCCCGTCTTCGAAACCAGCCGCCACACCTGCGACCCTACGAACACCACAGCCACCACCAGCAGCGCGAACCGCAGCCAGCCCGCGGCGCCCTCCGGCGAATCCCCGCCCGCCATCGCCCGCAACGCCGCCACCAGGCCCGCCACCGCCAGCAGGCCCAGCGGCAACATCACCCACGGGAGGACCTTCACCACCGGCTTCAGCGAAATCCGCCGCCGCCCGCCCGCATCCGCCGGCAACGACGGCTCCCAGCCGCGGTCGCCACCCTCCCTCAGGGCACGGGCAAGTTCTCCCGTCCCCACCAGGTCCAACAGCGGCCGCGGCTTCGCCGGCTCCATGGCGCCCGCCCCCTACAGGGCGTCCTCCCACGAATCCTCGTGTTCGGTGCCGCCATCCATCGCCGTCTCCGGGTCGAACTCCATCACCTGCGCGTTCTTCAGACTGATCGCCAGGTACGCCTCTTCGCCGTCACCGCCCGCGGGCGTCGGCTCCAGCGTCGCCATCGAACTCGGCTCCTCGGTGGCATCGTCCAACCCCGAGCCGTTGATGGAGTAAGAGGTCACCTTCACCGAATGCAGCCTCATCTCGAGGTACTCGGAGTCCTGCGGTTCCGGCTCAAGCGCGCTGAGCCCGCTTGGGCCCTCCTCGGCCCCGACAAAGTGCATGTCGCTGTACGAGACCTTCCCGGCCCCGCCGCCACCACCACCGACATGCGTCCCCTGCTCCGTTTCGCCGGGGATGTCATCCACCTTCAGGTACCCATCGACGTGGGTCGGCGCCGGCGAATCCATGTGTTTCGTCACCACCACCTCACTGATCGAAGGGACCGTGTCACTCGCCTCTCCGTTCACGTCCGGCAACTTCAGGAAGATCTCGACCCCCGGCTCCGGCTCCGGCACGGCCTGCCCGGCCAGGATGTCGAACTCCACCTCGTGCTCATCACCGGCGGCGCCGGCCGACCCTCCCGTCTGGAAGCTCGTGACCAGCACGTTCTCCATCTCAATGGCCTGCGGCTCCGGCGAAACGCCCCGCACACTGCCATCGGCCAATCCAACCTGCAGGCTGCCGCTACTATCTTCGGGGTCCATGTTCGTGGTCTTCCAGACACCCCCGTTCGCCGCGCCAATCGCGGCGTCATCGCCAGTCGATTGGCCCTTGATGTCGCCAACCTTCAGGTATCCGGCCTCTTGCGGCGGGGGTGTATCACCCGCGATATCGGTTGGCCCACCGTCGGCGGCGTCAGCGCCACCGGCCACGCCATCAAATACCTTCACGTGGGGCCCGCCTCCCGCAGCCAGTTCGGCATCGCTCATCGGCGGCGACTTCAGGTCGCCAGCCGTCGAAGCGGCCCCGGTCTGGGTGGTGCCAAAGCTCCAGGATTCGACGAAAATTTCGCCCTTGTGCTTGTCGTCCGGCATGGTCTCTCTCCTTCCAGCACGGCTCTCTCCCGTACTGAGTATGAGACCGATGTCAAATCGAATTCTTACGCCGCCGCTCGCCGGCGCGTGCCATAACACCACTCGCAGCGCAAAGATCCCTCACCGAAAGGAGCCCCACCCGAACCCGCAGACTCCGCGAAATTGATCACCTGCCTAAGCACTCACCTTGTAGCGCAGATTCACCCAAACCTATAATCCAGCCAGATTCGCGGAATCGCTCATGCGGGTGAACACATGAAAGTCCAGGTCCTCCAGGAAAATCTCCAGCGCGGCCTCTCCATCGTCGGCCGCGCCGTCGCCACCAGGTCCACACTTCCCATCACGGCGAACGTCCTCCTCGCCACCGACCGCGGCCGCCTCAAGCTTGCGGCCACCGACCTGGATATCTCCATCTCCGCCTGGATCGGCGCCAAGATAGATGACGAAGGCGCCACCACCGTCCCATCCCGCCTTATCAGCGATTTCGTCGCCCAGCTCCCCTCCGCCACCGTCACACTCGATGTCCCGACGAACGGCCGGCAGCTCAAGCTCGAATGCTCCCGCAACGATTCCACCATTAACGCCATGGATGCCGAAGACTTCCCCCGCATCCCGGAAATCCGCGACGGCGTCACCATCACGTTCGACCCCAAAGCCGTCCGCCGGGCGATCGAACGCGTCGAATTCGCAGCCGCCACCGATGACTCCCGCCCAGTCCTCACCGGCGTCCACATCAAGACTGAAGGACCCCGCCTCACCATGGCCGCCGCCGATGGCTTCCGCCTCGCCGTCGCGGATGTCACGCTCCCGGAATCCCCGTCCGAAGCGGTCGAAGTCATCATCCCGGCCCGCGCCCTGCGCGAACTCTCCCGCCTCATCGGCGAATCCAACGAACCGGTCGAGATGCGCATCAACCCGCAGCGCACCCAGGTCCTGTTCGCGCTCACCGATGTCGAGATGGTGTCCCAGCTCATCCAGGGCACCTTCCCGAACTACAACCAGCTCATCCCCGCCGAATACAGCACCCGCGCCACGCTCGATGTCGAGGAGTTCAAGCGAGAGGCCCGCATCGCCGCGATCTTCGCCCGCGATGGCAGCGGCATCATCCGCCTCCAGCTCGCCACAGGCGAAGCCGGCCAGCCCGGCCAGCTCACCATCAGCGCCCGCGCCGACGAAATTGGCACGAATGACGGCCAGATCGATGCCCGCATCGAAGGCGACGCATCGAAGATCGCCTTCAACAGCCGCTACCTGCAGGACGTCCTCAACATCCTCAACGGCAAAGTCGCCCTCGAAATGACAAGCCCCTCATCCCAGGGCGTCTTCCGCCCCGTCGATGAAAACGGCGTCGCCGAGCCAGGCTACGTCCACGTAGTCATGCCGATGTTTGTGCAATGGTGATGAGGAGTCGTCAGCGCGCAATCGTTTGTTCACTGGCATAATCGCGCGGTGACTCAGGATGTCCCGCAGATGCCGCGACCGCGCGCGATCGATGCGCTCGTGAATTCGAGTTTCCTCGCCGATGGGGACTCCAAGGCGTTGAACTACCTGTTCAAGGATCTCAGCGAGCGGCCCGCAATTAAGGATCCGGATGACCTTCTCCAGTTGCTGGACGCCGCGGACATCGGCGCCGCAGTGGTTTCAATCATGGAGCCTTCGCATGCGGACTGGGTTGGGGATGCCCATCGGCGCTACCCGCGGAAAATCCTCCCGGCCATGATCGTCGACCCGACCAAGGGGATGCCGGAGATTCGCCGTGTCGTGGAATACCACGAACGCCACGGCGTCCGCTGCCTCCGTATCCCACCCTTTCGCTATACCCTGCCACCCACCGACCGCGCCTACTGGCCGTTCTACGTGAAGGCTATCGAGCTGGATATCGCCGTGAGTATGAATGTGGGTATGCCGGGACCGCGGCGTCCTGGCTGGGTCCAGAACCCAATCTATGTTGATGAAGTCGCCTTCCACTTCCCCGAACTGCGACTGGTGATGACCCACTGCGGCCAACCATGGATCTCCGAGGCGCTCTCGGTGATGGCCCATTGGGATAATGTCTACATGGCGTGCACTTCGGTGGCGCCGCGCTACTGGGAACCAGAATTCGTGCAGTTCATTAACACCAGGGGTCGCGACCGCATGATGTTCGGCACGGAATACCCGACCATCGAATGGGGCCGTGCCCGCACGGAGATCGAGGGGCTACAACTTCGCCCCGAAGTGCAGGACAGCTTCTTCGTCCAGAACGCGCGCCGGGCTTACAGCTGGGACGCCGACCCGGCCTAACCCACTGTCGGCCCGCCCGAATCGTCTGTGCCCGTTCGGCTCAAGACGTCCGCTACCCAGCGATCGACGGCGGCATCGAGCCCCGCACGCGTGGTCACCTCGTTCACGAGTCCGAGTTCGAACGCGCGCTGGGCGGTCATATGACACCCCGTCAGCAGATAACCCATTGCGGCCTTGAGCGGCACCTGGCGTGGCAACCGGTGTACTCCCATCGAACCTGCGATGAGCCCCCGGCGCGGCTCGGGCAGTCCGAATTCGGCGTGGTCCACCGCAATGATGACGTCGCAAGCCAGGGCAATTTCGAACCCACCGCCAAGCGCGAACCCGTTGACCCGCGCAATGATTGGCTTCTCGCGGTCGAAGCGGTGCGTGAGACCGCCGCCGCCAGTGGGTGGCCGATCCGGGCCCTGGCTGCCCCGGGCGGCGCGATCTTTCAGGTCCCGCCCGGCACAGAATGCGCGTTCGCCTTCGCCGGTGAGCACAGCGACTCGGAGTGATGGGTCATCGACGAACGCGTCCCACACCGTGGCCAGTTCGAAGTGCGCCTCCGTGTGCAGTGCATTCATGACTTCAGGCCGGGAAATGGTGACGTAGGCGACGTCACCGTGCCGTTCGTATCGGCTGTACTGGAGGGTTTCGAAACCGGGGACGATTTCCATGTTCGCTACCCCCGGGGCAGCCCGAGGCCGCGCGTCGCGATGACGTTCCGCTGAATTTCGGCCGCCCCCTGTCCGATCGTGTGCCTCACGGCGTCGAGGTATAACGAGCCCCAAGGCATGTGCGGTGCATCCTCGGCGTCATCCGTTTGCTCGTCGATGAGTAGTGAGTGCAAGCCATTCTTGTGGACAGCCGCATTCGTCACCTGCTGGATCGTCTCGGTTACGGTCAGTTTCGCGACCGACACTTCGTTGTTGGGTAGCCCACCCGCACTCTGGAGCGCGGTGACACGATGTGAAAGCAGCTTGCCAACCTCGGAGCGGATTGCCGCTGCCGCAAGCCGACCGCGGCTCGCACTGCCCGACGCGGGATTCGATGCCGTGCCGCCCCGGAGGGCCCGCTCCAGGGTCCGGTTCAAGAAGGCCCAGCGTGCGATCCCTGAGCGCTCGAAGTCCATCGTCGATGCGTTCACATACCAGCCGCGATTCACTTCGCCAACGATGTTCTCGGCCGGCACTCGCACGCTGTCAAGGAAGACCTCGTTGAAGTAGTGCCGTCCCTGCATATCGATAAGGGGCACGACTCGCACTCCGCTCGCATCAAGCGGCACGAGGAGGATCGAAATGCCACGGTGCTTCGGCGCCTCCGGGTCGGTGCGGACCACCGTCCACAGCATGTCGGAATAGTGCGCGCCGCTCGTAAATCGTTTCCTGCCGGTGACCACCCAGTCATCGCCATCCCGGACCGCCATGGTTGAGGCAGACGCCAGGTCCGAACCGGCGTCAGGTTCAGAAAGGCCCATTGCAAAGGACAGCTCGCCCGCCGCAATCGCGGGGAGGTATCGCTGCTTCTGCTCCTCCGTCCCGAACAGCATGATCGAAGGACCAACCTGCTGGATCGCCCGCCGATGGTGCTCGATCGGCGCCCCCGCCTGCACCATTTCCTGCATGTAGATCATCTGCTCGAAGTAGCCCTTGCCTCGGCCGCCATAGGTTTCCGGCCAGGCAATCGCGAGCATCCCCTCCCGCCCGGCGGCACGGCTAAACTCGGGCGATGAACTTCCTCCGCCGTTCGCGCGGTGCCGTTCCCAGAACTCCGGTGTCAGTGTCCGCTGCAGGAACGCCCGCACATCATCGCGGAAGCGCTCGTGGTCGGCCGTGAAATCGAAGTCCATCGCCACTAATCCTTCGCGCCCGCACGCCCCAACGACAACGACGCCTCACGCCAGCGCCGGGCGATCCGGTCTTCTTCCTCGTAGTCGAACGTGCCGGCGGCGGAGGTGATCTCCTCGGCCGCGGGCGGATGCCCGGCAAGCCAGCGCGCCGTCATCCGGGTCGCGGTTTCCGGGTCAACCCTGTCCCGGTACCCGAGCAGATCGCGGGCCTTCGACATATCCAGGATGAGCGGAGCTTTTTCGGCGAGCGGATAGACTCCAGAGACGAACTGGGCCGGGATCCCTATGAACTCCATCTCCCACTCCAGCTCGTCGGCGATGACCTCAGCCACCGCGCGGGCACTCATTACACGCTCGTCGCCGGAATTGAATGCCTGGCCTGCGGCTTCGGGGCGTGTCGCCGCAAGGAAGACCAGCCACGCCACGTTCTCCGAATAGCCCCGCTGGAAGTACGACATTCCATCGT
>CALFYR010000285.1 GCA_937954195.1 uncultured Dehalococcoidia bacterium | reverse complement strand
TAAGAGAGGACACCACCCATGTCGCCCACCGAAGTCACCGGTTCTGGCCACGCGGCCCGCATCGCCCAATCGGCCGCCTCGCTCGATGGCGTGCGATCCGCGGTGGTCTGCGGCGCGGATGGCAACGTGCTCGCGGCGGCCGGCTGCGATGAGCCGGCCCGCGAAGCGGCCCTCGCCAGCTTCGTCGCCATGCGCGCTGAAGCGCTGCCGGTCGACGGTGACCTTCGCGGCATGGGCAAGCAGCTGGCCGGCAGCCGCTTCTCCCACCTCGCCATCAGCGGCGAACGCGGCGATGGCCTGCTCCTGGGCGTCGGCGATGCCTACCTGTACGTCACCACAGCGCCGGGCCGCGGCCCGCTCGCGCTTCCACCGCTTTCGAACCTCGCCCGCCGTTACGGCACGGTGAACCTGACCATGAGGAGCCAGCAGCCATGATGTTCCCGAAGGACCGCACGCTCTATCCCAATCTGAACACCTCGTTCACATCCTTCGAAGCGCTCCTCGGAGACCTCCAGGGCCGGAAGCTCACCGGCTACGTGGAGGTCACGTTCCCGGGCTACACGGGCACGTTGCTCTTCTCCGAAGGCGAGGTCGTGAACGCCTGCCAGCAGGACGCCACGGGCCGCGTCACCGGACCCAATGCCGCCCGCATGGTCTCCGAACGTGCCGCCGAGAAGGACGGGACGATCAACGTCTACTCCGCCTTCCCGGATGTCGTGCTGCTGCTCCACCGGCTGATGGATTCGCGGCCGCTGTACAAGGACCTCACCAGCGCGTTCACCAGCCTGGACCGCCTGATCGCCAAGCTGCGAAGCGATGGCCTCACCGGATACGTGGAGGTCCACCTCGGCGAGAACAACGGACTGGGCGTCATCTACCTCCACACCGGTGAGCCCATCGAGAGCGTCTTCTCACAGGGCGAAGTCTTCAAGACCGGCCAGGAAGCGCTCAACGGCATCGTCCAGTCCGTGAACAGCCACGGCGGCGTGTTCCACGTCTTCGTCGAAGCCTCCGCCGGACTGGAAGCGGTGCCTGCCGCGCAGGCGAAAGCGGCCGGCGATTCCGAAGCCCACCGCGAGGAACTCCTCGCCTTCTGGAGCGAAACGCTCGCCCGCGCCGAAGAGACTGTCGACCTCCTCGCGAAGCCCGGCCGCTTCCTCCTCGCCTTCAAGGAAGTCCTCGTTTCCCGTGCTGTCACGTATCCGTTCCTCGATCCGTTCGCTGCGGAGTTCAAATACGCCGCCGGACATATCGAGTTCGAAGGCCCACTTCCCGATGATTTCAGCAAAGCTCTCGGCGATTGCCTGAGCGACACCGTTTCGAAGCTCGCCTTCCAGCTCAAGCGCTCCGACCTCGAACAGCGCGTGCGCACCCGGCTTGAAGGCATCAGCGAGAAGCACGCCGCCGTCGTCGACCGTTTCAGCCTCCGCGACGAAGTCCAGGAATTCGTCGCCTGAGCCCGGGGAGAGAGCGACTATGGAGAAGGACCTCACCCAGATCACCAGCGTCCCGCATGTCGGCGGCGCCTTCGTCTGCGATAACCGCGGCGATGTGATCGTGAGTTCCGATCCGGCAGTCCTCGCCACCGTCACCATGAACACGATTGGCCGCGAAGTCGGCAGGGCCTTCGTCGCGTTGGATGCGGCCCGTGCGCCGGCCCTCCGCCTGGACTTTTCGTACGACCGCTGGCGGCTCCTCGCCCAGGACATCGGCGAAGCCGTCCTGTTTGTGGTCTGCCAACCGGAAGCGGATATGTCGATCGTCCGCATGTCGGCCGATGTGGTAGTAGCGGGCTGGCGCAAAGATGCCTCAGCCCAGAAGCGCCTTCAGCGCGTCAGCATCGAGCGCAAAGCGCTCCTCAAATCATCGAGCCTCGATCAGGGGTCCATGCACTCCTGGTCGATCATCGAATCGGCAAGGTAGGCGGCCCCGGGACAGGGCTGCCGGGAGGGACACAACCATGGCCGAAGCACTCACCGGCAATCTCGCGCAACTTCCGCTCATCGACCTGCTGAAGATGCTCATCGCTGGCGGCCAGACCGGCCGCCTGGGCCTCAGCTCCGGACTCGATTCGGGCGAAATCTTCCTCCACCAGGGCACCGTCGTTCACGCCGAGGCCGATACCTCGTGGGGCGAAAACGCCTTCATCCGCCTTGTCGGCTGGCCCGGCGGGCAGTTCCGCTTCGAACCGCACGTCCCGGCGCCGGACCGAACCATCGAGAAACCACTCGATGCCCTCCTCGCCGATGCCGCCCGCGTCGCCAGCGAACGTGAGGCCATCCGCCGCATCGTTCCCTCCGCGACCGTCACCGTCCGCATGGCCCGCCTCGCACCCGGCCCCTCCGTCACGGTCGAAGCGGCTGATTGGGAGCTGCTCGCCATGCTCGGCGAAGAAACCACGGTCGAGAATGTCGCGGCGGAGTTCGGCACCGACGAATTCGAAGCGATGAAGCGGGTCTCCCGGCTCAAGCTCGCCGGTCTCGTCGAGCTCGGAAACGCGGTGGCCGCCCAACAGCCGGCGCAGGTCGCCCGGGCGCTCGCCGGGCCGCAGTTCTTCAAGGCGCTTAC
>CALFYR010000284.1 GCA_937954195.1 uncultured Dehalococcoidia bacterium | reverse complement strand
GTGCGGAGGCGCCGGTTGCCCAGGTGGTCGATGTCGTCGGTCTGGGCCGCGGGACGCTGGGTCTCCGGGTCGAGGCGGTTGGAGCGCAGGTCCAGGATGTACTGGATGACGCGGAGGAAGTCCTCGGCCCGGATGAACATCATGTCCTCGGGCACGTTCAGGTTGAACTTGCGGTTGATGCGGAAGCGGCCGACGCGTCCGAGGCGGTAGCGGTTCTCGTCGAAGAACTTCTCGGTGAAGAGCTGGCGTGCCTTCTCGACCTGCGGCGGGTTGCCCGGACGCAGCTTGGTGTACAGCTTCAGCAAGGCGCGGTCGTACTCCGTCGCCGCCTGCTCCGCGAACATCTCCAGCTTCTCTTCCGCCACCGTGTTCAGGATGAGCACGTCGGAGGGGTTCTCGATCACGCGGATCTTCTTCAGGCTGCTCCCTGCGATCTTCTCCGCGTTCTCCTTGCCGATCTGGCGACCCACGTGCACCAGCTCCTCGCCGGTCTCGGTGTCGACGATGCTCTCCGCGGCCCAGTGCTCCTCTCGCACCTCGGTCGCCTTGATCTCGCTGATCTCGTAGAACAGCGACAGCATCACGTCCGTGTTGCTCACGCTCTCATCGAGGCAGCGCAGGAACGTCGTCGCGGCCATCTTGGTGCTCTGGTCGATGCGCATCGCCAGAACGTCCTTCTTGGTCACCTCGAGCTCGAACCAGCTGCCACGCTCGGGGATGATGCGAGCCGAGTGGAGCGGGCGATCACCCTCGCTGGTCAGGATCGAGAAGTCAACGCCCGGCGAGCGGTGGAGCTGGCTCACGATCACGCGCTCGGCGCCGTTCACGATGAACTCGCCGCCGCCCATCATGATCGGGAACTCGCCCAGATAGATGTCTTCCTCGGGAAGCTCCGGACGCCCTTCGCGCTTCAGACGCACCGTCACCTTGAACGGACGCCCGTAGGTCAGGCGCAGCTCGCGGCACTCATCAGGGGTGTACCGCGGCTCCTCGAGCGCGTACGCGACGTACTCAAGACGCATCGTCCCGTCGTAGCTCTCGATCGGGAAGACCTCGCGCAGCAAGGACTCCAGACCGATCTGGATGTCGCGTTCCGAGCTGGACTTGGCCAACTGAAGGAAGCGCTCGTACGCGATCGACTGAACCTCGGTCAGGTCCGGCACCGGAAGCGCGTCGCCACGCTTCGCGAAGTTACGAACACCATTGACCGTCTGAATGTGGTGGTTACCACCCGACGAAGACATCGCTGCCATCGCAATCCTCACGATGGGAATGAGACCGCCCGCGAACGACGCTCATGCGCCGCGCGGGAAACCCATTCACCACTCCATGTGCGTGTCGTTCAACGCCGCTTCCGCTCGCTTGGCTTGAACAGGCCGCCCCGAAACACCTCGCCCAACGAATTGGCGTGATGCCTCTTCGACTCGAACGCATGCCGCTCGCTCCATGCGCCCGATGTGGCCCCAAGATCTACTGTGGGAACGGTCTACGCCGCCCATAACCAACCCGGGACCAACAAATTAGTGTAGCCGCTCGCCCCAAGCCAAGCAAGCAAGCAGCGGGCCAACTTCTTGAAACTTTGAATGGACCTTCGGGAAAGTTCGCTAGGCCCGATAATTCAGGTCGTATCCGAGTTCTTCACACCGCC
>CALFYR010000283.1 GCA_937954195.1 uncultured Dehalococcoidia bacterium | reverse complement strand
CACACCCCCTTCTCCCGTCTCGGGAGAAGGGGCCAGGGGATGAGGGACACCGCCGCCACACACCACCACGAACCGCACCCCCTCACCCGACCAGGAGTCGCGGCCCTCCGTGGCCGCTGGGGGAAGCTCAAACCTCAGCCCGCCCACCAGCCGCCCACCACGACCAACTCCCCCTCTCCATGCCTATGGAGAGGGGGCCGGGGGGTGAGGTACCGCGTCCCCAACCACACACGACCCACCCCACCCAACATCACCAGCCACCACACCCCCTTCTCCCGTCTCGGGAGAAGGGGCCAGGGGATGAGGGACACCGCCACACACGACCACGAACCTCATCCCCCACCCCGACCAGGAGTCGCGGCCCTCCGTGGCCGCTGGCGCCAGCCAACGGGAAGCTCAAACCATCAGCCCGCCCACCACGACGAATACTCCCCCTCTCCATGCCTATGGAGAGGGGGCCGGGGGGTGAGGTACCCGCAACATCACCACCCGACACCACCTCCCCCTCTCCATGCCATGGAGAGTCGTCCCCGACTCAGAGGGGGCCCGGGGGGGGTGAGGCCCCCTAAACCCGCTCCACCACCAACGGCCCTATCGCCTCCGCCACCACCCGATGCGCTTCTACCCCCGTATGCACCCCATCCGCCAGGAAATACCGGTCCTTCGCCCCAACCCCACCCATCAACGCCTCATGACTCTCCCACGCGAAATGGTGGCGCTCCGCCGACCGCTTCAACTCCACCGTCGCCTTCGCCTGCAACTCCAGCATCTTCGGGTTCAGCGCGGCGTGCTGCATCGTGTACCCCGGCCCGCTCAACACGATCGTCTCAACGTTCTCCGCCCGCGCCAACACTGACATGCACTCCGCGTAGCTCTCAAGCATCCCCTCCATGCTCAGTGCCGGCCGCGTTCCTATCAGCCTCCGCGCCAGCTTCCTCAAACCAATCAGTGGCCGCGAACCCACCGGCCCAAGCCGATACGTCGCCTCTGCCGCCAGCTGCTCGGCTCGCGCCGCAACCCGCGCGGCCCGCGGACCGAACTTCTCATTCACCCGGTTCGAAACCAGCTGCAACACCACCCCATACGTCGAAGTCGCAAGCACCACCACATCCGGATGCTCGGCATCCAGCTGCCGCTGCACATACCCCGCCGCCGTCGGTCCAGCGAACAACAACTTGTGCGCCACCTCCACCTCCTGGCCCGTCGCCTCCCGCACCTGCTCCGCGATCAAATACGGCCACGCATCATCCCGCCGCTCCAGCCGCGAACCATCAGTGTCACTGTTCCCCAACACCATCAACTTCATCGCCGAAATCCTACCCGCAACTCGCAACTCGCAACTCGCAACTCGCAAACTACCCCCACGCCTGCCACAACGTGAACACCCCGAACGCCACGAACAACACCGCCGCCACATACCCGATCGTCCGCTGCGGCAACCGCGCCCCCATCATCTTCCCAACCCAGATGGCCAGGCCATCCGCCGCCACCATCCCAAACGTCGAGCCCAGCCACACGCCCGCCGGGTCCCGGTCCCCCGCCAGCGAAATCGTCGCCAGTTGCGTCTTGTCCCCCAGCTCCGAAACGAAGAACGACGCCGTGACAATCCCGAACGCGCCGAACGCGGCCCGCTTCTCCACACCTTCCTCATCCCCCAGCGAATCGCCGCGGATGCTCCACGCCGCGAACACGAAGAACGAAAGGCCAACAATCGTCAGGAACACCCGCTCCGGCAACAACTCCTCGAACGCCACGCCGATCGCCACCGACCCCAGGTGCACAATCAACGTCGCGACCGTCACACCGGCCAGCACCACCCACGCCGAATACCGCGTCGAAAACCACAGCGCCACCAGCTGAGACTTATCGCCCAGCTCCGCAACGAAAATAATCCCAAAAGCAATGGCGAAAGCGACCAGGAACTCCATGCAATCCTCATTCTGCCTGCATGGAGCGGTCGGGGAGTGGATACACCTCCGGCCAGCTACACGCAGTCGTGTACTGGCCGAAAGTCTCGTCCGTCCTTCTGGCTTGTCCGGAAGGACCGCGCCACCGCCCGCCGGGGCGGGAGTGTGTCGATGACGCGACGTGGGACTACTCCCCTTCGGTTCCGCCAGTTTCCCACACCCGCCGGATAGCGGGTAGGGGTGGCCGAAGCTAGGCTTGAACGTGATGACAGAACCCCGTGCCTATGCCGCAGCCGGCGTCGATATCGCCCAGCGCAGCAAGTTCGCGAAGACCCTCCCCGGTATCCTCGCCCAGGCCCGCCGCCCCGAAGTCCTGAGCGATGCCGGGCCCTTCAGCGGCCTCTTCCGCCTCGGCGAGAAGTACCGCGACCCCGTGCTCTCCGCCAGCGCCGATGGCATCGGCACGAAGGTCCGTCTCCACCTCGCCGCCAACCGCCTCGATCTCTGCGGACCCGACATCCTCGGCCACAGCATCAACGACATCATGGCCTGTGGCGCCGAACCCCTCTTCTTCCTCGACTACATCGCCGGCAACGGCCTCACGAACGAACAGAAGCACTCCCTCGTCGAAGGCGTCGCCCGCGCCTGCGCCGAAGCCAACTGCGCCCTCCTCGGCGGCGAAACCGCCGACATGCCCGACATGTACCAGCCCGGCGAATTCGACCTCGCCGGTTTCATCGTGGGTGTGGTCGAACGCGATCGCATCATCGATGGTTCGAAGGTCGCCGTTGGCGATGTCCTCCTTGGCATACCCAGCTCCGGCCTCCACACCAACGGCTTCTCCCTCGCCCGCAAAGTCCTCGATATCTGCAACGGCGAACCCGCCGAGGAAACGCGCCGCCGCATCGATGAGCGTCCGCCCGTGCTCGGCGGCGGCTCCATCGCCGATGCCCTCCTCACCACCCACCGCCCCTACTACAACCTCGTGGCCCCCGTCATAGAGAAGGTCCACGGCATGGCCCACATCACCGGCGGCGGCTACGTCGAAAACGTCCCCCGCATCCTCCCGGAAGGCGTCACCGCCGTCTTCGATACGAAGGCCTGGCCCGTCCTCCCCATCTTCCAGCTCATCCAGCAACGCGGCGAAATCTCCAGCGAAGAGATGTACGAAGTCTTCAACATGGGCATCGGCCTCGTCCTCATGGTCTCCCCCGAAGACGCCGCCGAAGTCCGCTCCGCCATCCCGGAAGCCCTCACAATCGGCCACATCGCCCCCTCCACCGGCCGCCCCGTCGAACTCCGCAACCTCTAACTGAGCGAATCAGAGGCCCGACAGGGATGGCGGGGCGTGTCTTGATCGCCACCA
>CALFYR010000282.1 GCA_937954195.1 uncultured Dehalococcoidia bacterium | reverse complement strand
GCGGCTCGCCGCCAATCTCGATCCGGGTGGGGGACTTTGTCCGGCCGATGAACAGGGCCTGCGCCCCGGCCACAACGAACAACGCGGCACACACGGCAAACAGCGCCCGCTCGCTATCGAACACGCGGAGCATGACCGGCGTGAGCACGCCGAGCCCGAGCAACTGAGCGCCACCGCCTACCGCCTGGCTAATCGCGTTTGCCCGCGCCAGTTCATCCCGCTGGACGATGGCGGGAAGGATGGCGCCTTCGGCGGCGCTGGCGAACTGAGTTGCGGTGGCCAGCAGGACGGCGACCGCATAGTAGATGGCCACGCCGCCTTCGCCGCGCAGGAAATAGAGGCACACGGCAGCCCGCGCGAGGTCGCCGACGAGCACCAGCAACCGTTTGGGGAAGGAATCCGCCGCGCTGCCCGCCACAATGCCGGCGACGGTCGATGGCACGACGAGGGCCAGAACAAGCAGCGAACTGAAGAACGCCTTGCCGGTCTCCTCGGTCATGAGGAGCACGAGGGCGAAGTTCAATGCGTTCTGGGCAACCCGCGAGAAGAAGCGCGTGTAGCTCAGCATCCGGAACGGACGCTGCTGGAGCAGCGGCATCGTTGCGGTTGAAGCCTCAGTCATCCCTGGCGACGAGCGCCTTAACCCGTGACTCGAACTTGCGCCGTTCCACCATCACCCGGCGCCTGCAGGTGAGGCATTCCATTCCGACATCGGCGCCTGCCCGGTAGACCCGCCACTCCCAGCCGCCGCACGGGTGCTGGCGCCGCATGCGATAGGTCGCTCCTTCCACAATCTCGGTCGTCACGCCGCCGTTGGGGCTGCGGCGCGTAGCTCATCGCGGACTCGCCTTGCGGCTTCCCGGGCGGCTTCGGCGAAGTTCGCATCAGAGCCGGCATACAGAATTCCGCGTGATGAGTTCACGACCATCTTCCCCGGCTGGTAACCGGCCGCGCGGACGACGTCCTCCGGGCTGCCGCCCTGCGCGCCCACGCCCGGTATCAGCAGTGGCGTAGTCGGCACGATATCGCGGACGCGCGTCAGTTCGGCTGGTGCGGTCGCACCCACCACCAGGCCCACATTGGACGACCAACCAGTTGCCGTGAGGGCGACTTCTTCGTACAGCAACCGTCCGTTGGCCAGGGGTTGCTCCTGGAACTCCCGCGAACCCGGGTTGGACGTGCGGCAGAGGATGAAGACGCCCCGGTCCTCGTACGCCAGGAACGGCTGGACTGCATCGAGGCCCTGGTACGCGTTGACGGTTATGGCGCCGAATCCCCAGTACTCGAACATGGCGCGCGCGTAGGCTTCCGCGGTGTTCCCCATGTCGCCGCGCTTCACATCGCCAATCACCGGGATATCCGATGGAATGGCCGCGAGCGTTTCCTCAAGCGCGCGCAGCCCCGGGAGGCCCCACTGTTCGTAGAAGGCGATGTTTGGCTTGTAGCAGGCTGCGTAATCGGCGGTCGCTTCGATGATGGCTTTGTTGAATCCGGCAACTTCCTCCGGCTTGTGCTTGCGGAAGTCGGGGTCGAGGCCGACGCAAAGGAGCGAGTCCACTGCCTTGCTTCGCCGTTCCAGCTGTTCAAAAAACGTCACCGATGCACCTCCGCGTGTTGTTCGAATCCCAGTTTCTGCATGACGCCGGCAAAGGCATCACGGTCTCCGCTGACGATGAGGTCGATGCCGCCGCGCACGCCTGGCGCGGCGCGCATGCCACCTTCCTCCAGTACCGACACGGCGCGTCGCGCGACAGCGGCGGACGTATCGACGATTGCTACGGCCGGGAACTCGGCTGCTATGTCGTCGCGGAGGAAGGAGTAGTGCGTGCAGCCGAGCACCACCGTATCGGCGCCGGCCCGTACTTCAGTAGCAAGCACGCTTCGGATGGCCGCGCGAGCCTGTTCGGTACCGGTCCGCCCTTCCTCAACGAGTTCGGCCAGGCCCGTCCCCGGCACGTTCGTGATGACCGTGCCGCGACCGAAGTCTTCGACGACTCGGGCAAAGAGTCCGCCGTCAAGCGTCCCCGGTGTCGCCAGGATGGCAACGCGGCCACTTCGCGACTGCTGGGCCGCAGGCTTCACTCCGGGCACCATCCCCACGAACGGCAGATCGAACGCCTCTCGCAGGTCGGGCAGGGCGGCGGCCGATGCGGTATTGCAGGCCACGACCACCATTTTCACGTCGCTTGCAAGCAATCGGTGCGTGATTGCGAAGGCGCGCTTGCGCACCTCGGGCGCACTTCGAGGACCGTAGGGGAAGTAGGCGGTGTCGGCGAAGTAGAGCACTCGCTCGTTCGGCGCTATCTCGCGAAACGCCTTTAAAACACTCAAACCGCCAGCTCCAGAGTCGAACATCCCGACTGGGCGGTCATCCATCCACAAGAGCATAGCATTCCGTGACGCAACGTCCTCTCACCCGGCATGCTACCCGGCGTGCCAAGCCGCCTTGAGATTGCCGCAACGCCCGCGGAGGCCCTATCGATCGACGCAGACGCCTTCGTCGTCATCGACTGCCTTCGTGCCACAACCACGATTGCTGCGCTATTCGCCGGGGGTTTGCGAACGTTGTGGGCCGTGGCCGAGATTGACCAGGCCCGTGAGATAGCGGCCCGGGAGCGGGCCTTGTTGTTCGGGGAGGTTGGCGGGTTGCCGCCACCCGGGTTCGATTTCGGAAATTCCCCGGTCGATGCCCGGTCTGCCCCGGTCGCCGGCCGGGACGCGGTGCTTTTCACCACGAATGGGACACTCGCGCTGACCTCGCTCGTGGGGAAGGGTGCCGTCTTTGCGGGTGCCGTTGTGAATGGCAGCGCTGTTCTCGATGCCGTTGCGGGCTTCGACCGCGTGACGTTCGTGTGCGCCGGCGAAACAAAAGGAACGCGATTCGCGCTCGAAGATTTTGGAGCGGCCGCTCACCTCGCCCAACTGGCGAAGCTGAGGTGGAACCTCGCCGAACTCGGTGATCTCGCAATCCTGGCGATGGAGCTAACCGAGCCGCTCTCGCTCATTCCGCGATCGAGGCACGCTGCAGTCACGCGCGCCCTTGGCTTCGAACGGGACATTGAGTTCGCAGTGATGCCGGACTCATGCCCGGTGGCTCCACGCATCACCTCGCATGGGCCCGGATTCGTGCTGCTCGAGGTTGCGCCCTAGCGCACTTGCCGCCAGCGGTCGCGCAGGGCCGCGATGGTGCGCGGGTCCGGTTCTCTGCCACCGTAGCGCGCCTCTTCGAACGCAGCGGTTATGTCGTCAACCACCGGACCGGCGTGGTAGGTCTCCTGCAGCACGGGCGCGAACTCTCGAGCCGTGTCCCCGTCATCCCGGGGATGGCCCTCTCTCGCGGCCTGTTCCAGCACTTCGATGTAGAGCAGTGTCGCCTCGGAGTTGGCCGTCAGATGAACTTGCTCGCGCCGCCCGGGGAGGAAAGAGCGCAGGAAGTTCTTCAGGTCGCCGCCTGCGCTGCCAGCGGAACCATCAACGCCGTCGGCCACCTTCGATTGCTGGTACCGCCTCCGCAGCCGCACGAAGACCACAGCGATCGCGGCGACCCCAGCGGCCAGCGCGATCAACGCCAGGATACGCATGCCGTACAGGCTCCCGCGCTCGATCACCGAAGGTTCACCGGCGTTCGGATCGCCGGCCTCGTCCGCCGTGAGCCGCGTGTTCTCAACGAGGTTGGCGAACGGGTTCTCGCCCTGGAACAGGCGCTCGAACAGCTCCGAGAGCACCCAGGCAAGCGGCGTCAGAAGGATAGTCAGTGTCGTTTCGACCACGCCGGAGATGATCGGCCCTACGGTTGGGCCGAGAAGCCCCGCAAGCACACCAAACAGAAGGAAGCCGACCACGGCGACTAGCGCCGTTCCGCCGAGCAGGACCGCGGTGATCCCTCCGGACCGGATCTCGCCGATGGTGGTCCCACTCAGGGCCAGCTGCGAGGACGCGAGCGCGACCACGGATACCGCGAAGAAGCCAGCGGCAACCCTGCCAATTTCGCCCACGCGATCACTCGGCGCCCCGAAGATAACCACAACGATGACGATCAGGAACGGGAGCGCCAGCGCCTTGGCCACCGTCTCCATCTCCAGCTCCTCGTCGGAGCGGAAGCTGCCTCGCGCCCATGCGCCGAGAAGGAGCAATCCGCCGAAGAGCCCCCGTGCGCCACTCTCCAGCGTCTCCGATGCGTCTCGTACGAAGTCCGCGACCCATCCGAATTCCCAGATCGCCACATCGCCGGCGACTTCAATGCGCAGCAGCAGGTAGATGAGCAGCAGTCCTCCACCTGCGGTGAGTGCGTACGCCCTTCGCGCCGGCATCTCGAACCCGGCCGCGAAGCGCGGCAGGTAGTAGCCGGCCAGAGCCACCAGGGCGAACGCCCACCAGCCAACCGCGTGCGCATTCTCGCCCGAATAGCCGACGGCGAAGAGCTCGGCGACGATAGCGAACACGAGCCCTTCAGCCACGAGCGTGGCGACCACCGCGACGACAGCGATCATGCCGTGACCTCCGTGCGCCTCTGGAAGGCCGCACCAACCGTCTGCACCGGAATCCCTGGCGGGACGCGTTCGATCACGCGTTCCGAGGTTGCGATCACGAACACGTGGTGTCCTTCGTCGGCGAGGCGTGCGATCACCCCGGCCAGGGGATCGGGCAACAGCGATGCCACGACCACGAGCGTGGAGCCGGCAGGGAGCCGCCCGCTTTCGCGTTGAATCGCGCCGGCGAGGTCACCCATCGTCAGCGGCTGGATAACGGCGAGAGCTTCGAGAAGACGCGAAACCTGGTCGCGCGACCGGGATGGGGGCAATCGCATTGGCCGGTCAGCATCCGGAAAGGCGCCGTTCGCCAGGAGCCCAACGGCATAGCGGGCACCCGCCGCCCACACAACGATGGACGCCGCAACCGAGACGATCCGCTCGAGCTCATCCCGCAGATACCCTTCCCAGACGTGGGTCATCGTGTCGATGTTCACCAGCAGGTAGAGCTGCTGCGTGGCGGAGGGCTCATACACGCGGGAGCGCAGATCTCCCGAGCGGGCGGTCGCCTTCCAGTCGATCCGGCGTAGTGGGTCACCCGGCCGATACTCGCGCATGCCGGCGATGCGCAGCGGGTCTTCGAACACCCGGTTGCCGCCTCGCCGCTCTCCGAACGGACGGTCGCTTGGCAGCCCGAGTTCGTCCAGCGTGAACACTTCCGGGAAAACCACAATGGAGTCCCGCCGGTCGTCCTCGATCGTCCGCGGCAGCGCGCCAAGCAGGTCGGCGGACTTAATGCTCCCGGGACCAACCTGGTGGTAGCCG
>CALFYR010000281.1 GCA_937954195.1 uncultured Dehalococcoidia bacterium | reverse complement strand
CGGAAGGCCGCCGTGGCCGGTATTTCCAGGCTAACTCCGCTCCCGGATCCACGGCACGATCATCTCCACCAACCGCTCGCGCGGATCGGCGAGCCGCCGCCCCTCGTCGCCGACCGGATAGAGGTAGTGGTCCGCCCATTCGAGCGTCCGCAGTTCCTTGTCATCGGCCCCTGCGTTGTCGATGAGTTCTTGCTGTTCGCTCGGGAAGATGTCGCAGTCGCCATCGGCGAACACGATGAGCGTCGGCGTCGTAATGCCACGGATGGTCTTTGTCAGGTCGGCGTTCGAGCTGGTGCCGCTCCAGGTGCTGAGCCAACCGCGAGGCGTCATGACCCGCGCAAGCCCGCCGGGCCCGTAGTTCCCGATGATGGTGTCGCCCGGCGAGAAGATGCTGCCAAGCGGCCGGCGGCTGGGGTCGATGGTGGGGTCGAGGTAGGCGGGGTTCGCGAGCGTGCGGTAGATGGTCATGTACCGCATGAGCCGTCCGCGCCGGGCGGCGAGCCCCTGGGCTTCCGGTCGCGTGTTCGGATACTACGAGCTGCGGAGCTGGCCACGGAAGTACTCGTGTTCGGCGAGCCACTCCCGTGCGATGGCGTCCAGCCGCTTGCTCCGGTCGAACTGGTGGAGCCGGTATGTGGAAAGCCAGCTGCGGTCGTAGCTGCTCCGCTCGGGGTACGGACGGTAGCCGTTCGCCGGGTTGTACATATCCCAATAGGGCTCGTAGCTGTCGGGGTCGCCTTCGACCGTGAGGCTCGGGTCGAGCACGTTGAGCATGAAGCGGCCCTGGCCCTGGTGCGCCGCCACCGCGATGTACAGGTCGCCGGCCGGCATGCCCTCGTCGGCCAGCGGAATCGGTTCGCCGGATGGCGTGACCTTCAGCCGTTGGTCCGGCGGCAACAGCGCCTGCGACTGGTAGAACCCCAGGAGGGAGCCGCCGCCACTGTTCCCGAGAAGCACGATGCGTTCGTACCCATGGTCTTTCAGCCACCGCATCCCTGCAGCGATGTCGAGGAGCAGCCGTTCGTGGACCATGTCGATGTCGTTGTTGAGGTAGCGGCTGTTTGCGCAGAACACGGAGAACCCGTTGGCCACCAGCCCCGGCGCCACGTAATGCCGCTGGAAGTCGGCGCGAGGGTGCATCAGGAAGACCGCGGTCTTCGGTTCGACCACCGGCGGCCGGTACAGCACGGCGAAGCTTTGTGCCGTGTCCGTGGCCTCCATGTACACGACCTCGCGACGGATAGCGGGATCGATCTGCGTGAAAGCGAATGGCAGACGCCTGGCACGTTCTTCGGGTGGGTGGGTCACGCGGCGGAATTCTACGCCCAGGGACGGTGCGCGTGGATCAGCTGTTCTTCGCCACCTGGTCTTCGATCCAGAGGGCGAGCTGTTCGCGCAGCTCCGCGCCTTCAGCCTCGTCGTTCGCGATGACGTAGATGATCACGACCGCTCGATCGAACCGGTGGGCGTCCGTGTAGACGAGGTTCCCCTGGGCATCGGGCCGCGTGGTGACGTAGCTGCGCGATTGATCGGCCTGGTGCACCGGTGTGCCATCGGCCTGCGTCGCGTTGGGTCCGAAAAGATCAGGCGGCGGGTTGCGTAGCGCATCGGCCAGCGTATTGAACTGCGCGGCGGCGGTGTCTTCGGCGGGCTGCATGTTCACTTCGATCCGGACGGCCGCAACCGCGCCGCTCCCGCTAAAGATCGCGAAGTGCACGTCCTGGTCTGTGGTAGCACCCTGGGGGCGGCCGCTCTCCTGCTTCACGAACCCATCGGACTGGAGGTCCGGGATCAGGTCGGCGGCGGTGAACTGGCCATCAGTAATGTTGGTCTCGCCCGAGGCGGTGGGGGTCGGATCGGGGCCATCCGGGCCATCGCCGCAGGCTGCGGCGAGCGGAAGGGCGACCAGGGCCGCGGCGGCTAGCCGCGCAATTCGGCCAGCTTTGCGACGATTTCCGCGCACTGGGCCGGGTTCAGATGGTCCGTCGAAAGGCAGAGGTCGTACGAGCTCGGTGTTAGCCATCCGGTGTCATAGAAGCGGCGGAAGTAGTCCTGCCGTTCCTGGTCGGTCCTTTCAATAATCTTGAGCGCCTCTTTGTCGTCGACGCCCATGCCGGCCTGGATTCTCCGGAGGCGGTGTGACGCCGAACCGGTGACCAGCACCCGTACCGTATCGAACCGTTCGCGAAGGATCACCTGCCCGGCATGGCCTACGATGACGCATTCGCCCCTGGAGGCGAGGTCGCGAATCACGTTCTCGATAAAGCGCCGGTAATCGCCGGAGGTATAGAGGGGATTGGTGGCCATCGGGACGGGGTCGGCCCAGGCTGCCACGGGCATGCTGGGGTTGCGGGCCAGCGCCTCGAGAATACGTGTCATTAAGGACGGGGTGTGTTCGGCTTCGCTCACCGTATCGGGCGAGACGCCGGCTTCTTCGGCCGCCTGCTGAATGACCTGGTAATCCACATAACGAAAGCCAAGGCGCCCCGCGATTGCCTGCGCCACCTCTTCGCCGGCCACGCCAACCTGCCGCGAAACCGTCACGACCCGTGTGTTCACGTTCGAACCACCCCCCGGTAGTGCGCGAATTGTAGCGCGACCGCGTATCTGGCGGATGGTGTCCCGGACGCGAAGAAGCCCCTCCGCGGAGGGGCTTCTTCAAAGCGGTTGGTGCCTGCCTCGCTCGGCGGCGGGATGGCGCCCGCCGTCAGGCCTCGAACGGTCCGGTCACGCTTTCAAATCGCGAAAGGAGATAGGGGTCGAAGCGCGTTCCGGCGAGGCCGCGCATCACTTCGAACGCGTCGTTGTTGCTCATGGCGCGGCGGTAGGGCCGCTCGCTCGTGAGGGCGTCGAACGCCTCGCACATACCGATGATCTGGGCTTCCGCCGGGACTTCGCCGCCTTCCGCCCCGGCCAGACAGCCCCCACCCCGAGCCC
>CALFYR010000280.1 GCA_937954195.1 uncultured Dehalococcoidia bacterium | reverse complement strand
GCGTGGTACGCGGAGGTAATCCGGCGGAACGGGCTGGACGCGTAGAGCGATTTTGGATTTTGGATTGCCGATTTTGGATTGAGGCCCCCCTCTTCCCGGACCCCTCCCCATTCACGGGAGGGGTTCTTTTTCGTGCGCGATCAACCTTCGGGGCGAGGTTCTTGACATGGTTCGCTGATACATGTCAGGATTATCTGACACATGAAAGAGAGTAGTGATGCTGACGAGGTGATGGGGCTCACGGGTGATGAGCTGCTTCGGGCGCTTTCGGCGCTGGCGAACCCGCACCGCTTGCGAATCCTGGCCGTCCTGCACGGCGGGCGGGATTACGTAAGCCACCTGGCGCGGGAAATCCAGATGAGCCGACCGCTCCTGCACATGCACCTGCAGCGGCTGGAAGCCGCAGGCCTCGTCGTCGGCACACTTGAACTCTCGGACGAAGGAAAGGCGATGAAGTACTACGAAGTGGCGCCGTTCTTGATGCGGCTCACGCCGGAGGCGATTGCCGAGGCGGTCAAGACTCTCACTGATGGGGAAGGAGACGGGTCATGAACCTGGTGTTGTTGGCGGCTCAGAGCAACGACGAGATACCGGAAGATTTCCCGTGGGCGCTTGCCGCGATCGTCGTCACGATGTTCATCATGGTTGGCGTGGTCATCGCTGTCGCGATCTGGCAGGGCATGGCCACGTGGCGGGCGCGGATGTCGATTGCGCGCGAAGAGGCGTACCGAAAGCTCGCCGAAGACAACAAGGCGACAAACGACCGCACCGCCGACCTGCTGGCTTCGATGAAGAACGACCTGGCAGACCTGCGAACTCGCACGGCGGAGCTGGAACGGATGATGCGGGAGGTGGATTGATGGCCGGAAATCAGCCGCGCAGGGCGCGGAGTACAAGGTCGATGTAGCCCTCGGCCATAGCGGGCGCATCGAGCTTGCCATCGAGGGCGAGGTAGACCATCGGGTGGAACGTGTTGGCGATGAATGCAGCCGCCAGGTGCGAATCCAGGTTGCTGCGGAAGGCGCCGGAAGCGATGCCACGTTCGACGACGGCCTTCAACTGCTCATCAAGCATCATGTCGAGCATGCGGCCTTTGAGGTCGGGGCTGACTGAGCCTGAGAGCATGGCCATGACCATGGGGGTGAACCGGGGCATAACAGCGAAGATGGCGCGGATGTAGCCGGCGATGGCTTCGGCCGGGTCGTCGTCCTGGACGGCCTGTTCGAGCACGGCGCGCGTGCCATCGAGCATGCCGGTGATGATGGCGGCGAGCAGGTCGTCCTTCGTCGGGAAGTTGCGGTAGATGGTGCCGATGCCGACTCCGGCACGGTCCGCGATTTCCTTGACCTCGGCGGCCAGGCCTTTTTCGGCGATGACCTCGGCGGCGGCTTCCAGGATGCGCTCGCGGTTGAGGCGCGCGTCAGCCCGTTCGGTGATCCCCGTCATGAAATGTCCCCTCGTGAAACGAACTCTACACGATTTGCGGATTGACCGGAACCAAAATTCCGCTTCATAGTGGTCTGGCCGGAAGCGGAATACCGGTTCCGGCAGCAAATCATGACGAAAATGCCACCCAAATGGGTGATGCAGGCGATAACCAGCAGGCCCTAAGGTGCTTGCTACGAAATTCACAAATGGTCCCCACCATGGAGGTACCCACGTGGCTCGATCGACGTCCTCACCTCGTCCCGACCTGCTTGAGCGGTGGGCCCGGTTTCAATACCGGCGCCGCTGGTGGGTCCTCGGCGGCTGGATTGCCCTCGTCGCGGCGCTGATCGCGCTGCAGGTGGCATACGGCGGCAAATTCGTGTCGGAATTCAGCAACCCGGGTTCGGAATCGCAGCGGGCGCTCGACTTGCTGGAAGACCGCTTCCCCGGCCGAGCCGGTGAAGACGCCGACCTCGTGTTCGAATCGGCGAAAGGCATCGACGATCCGGCGATCCAGGTGCAGATCCAGGGCTTGCTGGATGAAGTTGCGGCCATTCCCGGCGTCTCCGGCGTCGAATCCCCCTATGAATATCCGCACTACGTCTCGCAGGACGGGACGATTGCCCGTGCGGTGGTCCACTGGACGGAAGTCGGGTTCGAGGTTGAT
>CALFYR010000279.1 GCA_937954195.1 uncultured Dehalococcoidia bacterium | reverse complement strand
TCGAGGGTACCCGTCTGCTTGTCGACGGCGACCATGACGACGACGACACCGTCGGTGGAGAGGTGGGCCCTGTCGAGAAGGATGTGCTGGTCCACATCGCCAATACCGAGGCCGTCGATGTAGACGTAACTGGCGGGGATGCGGTCGGCCTTCCAGGCGGACTCCTCGTCGATTTCGAGCACGTCGCCATCAGTCAGGACGAACGCGTTGCCCTTGGGGACGCCGACTGCCTCGGCGAGCTTGGAGTGGACCACGAGGTGGCGGTACTCGCCGTGGACCGGGACGAAGTACTCCGGCTGGAGGAGCCCCTGGATGATCTTGAGCTCTTCGCGGCTGGCGTGACCGTGGACATGGGTGTTGTGGGCGCGGTTATAGAGCACTTCGGCGCCGAGGCGGAAGAGGTTATCGACGTTGCGGTAGACGGCTGTCTCGTTGCCAGGGATGGGTGAGGCCGAGAGGACGACCGTATCGCCGGCGTTGATGGTGATGTGGCGGTGGTCGCCGTTCGCCATGCGGGTGAGCGCGCTTGTGGGCTCGCCCTGGCTGCCAGTGGTGATGACGACGAGCTTCGAAGGGGGCGTGTTCCGCATCTCTTCGACGCCGACGATTGTGCCGTCCGGGGCGTTGAGGTAGCCGAGCTGGCGGGCCATGGCCACGTTGTCGATCATCGAGCGGCCGGTGACGAACACCTTGCGGCCCGTGAACACGGCGCCATCGATGACCTGCTGGACGCGCGAGATGAGCGACGCGAAGGTTGCGACGATGACCCGGCCCTCGGCGCCGACGAGGATGTTGCGGAGCGCTTCGCCGACGATCTGTTCGCTCTGCGTGAAGCCTTCCTGTTCGGCGTAGGTGGAATCGGCGAGGAGGAGCAGGCAGCCCTCAGCGCCCACCTGCGCGAGGCGGATGAGGTCGGTGTGCTGATCCATCACCGGTGTGTGGTCGATCTTGAAGTCGCCGGTGTGTACCACAAGCCCAAGCGGCGTCCGAATGATGAGGCCGCACGCATCCGGGATGGAGTGGGCGACTGGGAAGAACTCGACTTCGAAAATGCCGGCGTTGATGATCTCGCCTGGTTCGACGACATGGGTTTCGCAGTCGTTGAGGAGGCGGTGCTCCTGGAGTTTCACGCGGATGAGGCCATCGGTGAGGCGGGCGCTGTAGACCGGCGCTTTGAATTCCCGCATGAAGTACGGCAGCGCGCCGACGTGGTCTTCGTGGCCGTGCGTGAGGAAGACGGCGCGAAGCTTGTCCTTGCGTTCGCGGAGGTAGGTGAAGTCGGGGATGACGAGGTCGACGCCGAGCATCTCCTCTTCGGGGAACATGAGGCCGACATCGACGACGATGATGTCGTCGCCGTACTCGAGAAGCATCATGTTGCGGCCGATTTCGCCGAGGCCGCCGAGCGGGATGACACGTAAATTTGAATCTGAGGGCATAGGTTTCCTTATTCGAACAGTCGTTGTTGTTGGGGTTCTTCATTCACCGCGTTTGGGGCGCGGTCAGGTACTGGGTCGGGGGTGGGCTCCGCCGCGGCGGGCTCGGGATCTGGCCCGGGTGGGGGAGTCGCGGCGGGCGCGGATTCCGGCACGAACTCCGCTGCCGGTGGCTCATGCGAGTTGGCGACAGGCGACGGCGGCGCCGGTTGGGGGATCGCCGCGTCCGCGGCCCGGGCGGCGCGAGCGCGTTCGATGGCGGCGGGGAGGCGTGCAAAGTCGTCCAGGAGGACCTGGCGGAGGCTGCCCTGGTGGAGCGCCGCGGCCGGGTGGTACATGGGGACGACGAAACGGCCATCGAATTCGCGGACAATTCCGTGGATGCGTGAGATTGCCTGCTGGGGGAACCAGCGCGACATGGAGAACCGGCCGAGGGTCACGATGACGAGCGGGTCGACCATGTCGATCTGCAGTTCGAGGTACTCGTTGCAGGCCTCGATCTCGCCGGGGAGCGGGTCGCGGTTGCCGGGGGGCCGGCACTTGAGGACGTTGCAGATGTAGACGTCTTCGCGCTTGAGGCCGGCTGCGCCGATGAGTTCGGTGAGGAAGTTGCCGGCGGCGCCGACGAAGGGGCGGCCCTGCTTGTCCTCGTTGGCGCCGGGCGCTTCGCCGATGAGCATCACTTCGGCATCGAGTGGGCCTTCGCCTGGGACGGCGTTCGTCCGGGTAGTGGCGAGTGCGCACATGGTGCAGGAACGGATGACGTCGTAGAGCTCGGTCGCGTGTTGTTCGAGCGTGATCATGCGGCATCGGGTGCGGCGGTGAGTTCGGCGGCGGCCGCGGCGCGTCGCTCACGGCGAAGGCGGCGGGTGGCGGTGACGAGCATCTGGACGCCGAGCGCGCTCAGGATGACGGCGAAAAGCACCTGGAGCGAGCGGCCGCTGAGGGACGTGGCGAGGATGACGCCAACGATAGCCGCGGGCAGGGCGGCAGGCGCAATCCAGCGCGCTACGGTGACATCGACCGTCCCCTGGCGGTAATGCGTGGCGGCGCCGACGAGCGATGCGGCGACAACCACCCAGAGGGAGATGCCCTGCGCTTCGTGTTGGCCGACACCGAGGACGAGGACCAGCGCCGGGACGAAGATGGACCCGCCACCAACGCCGAGGGCGCCGGAGGCGAGACCGCCGACAAGACCGATGCCCGCGCCCGCGACGAGTTCCGTGATACCCGAGAGATCGAGGAGCGGGTTGATGGAATCTGAAATGAGCAGGCGCAGGGAAACCGTGATGAGGAACACCGCGAGCAGCTGACGCAGGCGCATTGCCGGAATGCGGAGCGCGCCCTTCGCCCCGACGATTGCGCCGGAGACTGCTCCCAGGGTGAGGGCGGTGGTGAGGCCCAGGCTGATGGGTTCGGTGAGTGTGAACGCGGTTGCCGCGACGGCGGCAGTGACGACGATGATGGCTAGTGACGTGCCATGGGCGATGTGCTGGCCCATCCGGAGCGGGCCCGTCATGAAGGGGATCATGATGGCGCCGCCGCCACCACCGAGTACGCCGCTGAGGAATCCGCCGGATGCGCCGGCGACACTGGAGACGATGGCGTTTCGCGGGGGCGTGGCGGCGCTCACCCGAGAGCGACCTCGGGTTCTTTCTTACGTGGCTGGAGCAGCAGCGCGAAGACGATGCCGACGAAGTAGAGGACGAGGAGGGGCCCGGCGACGAGGCTCTGGGTGAGCGGGTCCGGCGTGGGGGTCACGATGGCTGCAATCACGAAGACGATGACGATCGCATAGCGCCAGAAGCCCAGCAGCTGGCGGGCGCGGACCATCCCAAGTTTGGCCGCGATAGCGATGACCATCGGAAGTTCGAACGAGATACCCACCCAGAAAATGATGCGGGTGACGAAATCGATGTACTGCTTGGCCCCGACCAGGGTGACGAACTGGTCTTCGGAGAGACCGAGGAGGAAGTTCAGCGAGGCGGGAAGGATGATGTAGTAGGCGAACGCCATGCCACCCACGAGGAAGGAGAGGATACCCAGCAGCCCAGGGACAACGAGCCGTTTTTCGCGCGGTGTGAGCCCGGGCAGGATGAAGGCAAGGACTTCATAGATGACGATTGGCGAGGCGATGATCAGCCCGCCATAGAGGCCGATCTTGAAGATGACCGAGATGCGGTCGAGCGGGGAGAAGCTGGCCAGCCGGAGTTCGCCAACGGTTCCATCGGGGTTTTCGACATCCGGCGCGGGCGCCGTAAGGAAGTCCAGGATCCACTCATAGAAGTAGAGGCAGAGGACCATGCCGAGGACGACGGCGATGGCCGCGACGAGCACGCGATTGCGGAGCTCCCGAAGGTGCTCCATCAGGGTCATTTCGCCGTAGGCCGGCGGTGGTTCCTGGATTGCCTCTTCGGGCGGTGGACCGGAGAGCTGTTCGACGGCCATGAACGCTAGAACACCAACGGCGGGGCTGAGGGAGCCTCGGATTTCGGTTCTTCAGTGGCCGGCGCATCGGGAGACGAATCCTTCGCGGCCGTCCCGTTAGTAGACCCGGCGGGCAGGGCGAATGGCCGCACCTTGCCTTCGGCATCGAGCGAGGTTTTCACTTCGTTCAGCGGGGTGGTTACCTCGTTGGTGGTGGCCTTGAGCTCAGCGTTGAGCTTGGCCTGCTCCTGGCGCATCGAGGCGTTCATGGTGTCGACTTCGCCCTTGATGGTCTTGTACTGGTCATCGAGGTAGTCGATTTCGTCCTTAAACTCGTCGCGGACGGCGCGGGCGTAGGTCTGCATGGTGCGGACGGCGCGGCCGATCTGATAGGCCATGGCGGGCAAGCGCTCAGGGCCCACCACCACGAGGAGCAGGACGAGAACGAGCAGAAGTTCCTGGTAACCGATACCCAGGAATTCCAAAGACTACCTCCGGGCGCCCCGGGAGCGGATGAAGAGCGGATCGCTACTTATCCTCGACGCCGTGATCCTTCAGATAGTCTACGGCGTCCTGGACGGAAGCGATCTTCTCGGCGTCTTCATCGCTGATTTCGAGATCGCCCACATCACCGGCGAACTCCTCTTCGAGCGACATAATAAGCTCGACAAGGTCAAGCGAGTCGGCGTTCAGGTCGTCCACGAAGGAAGCGGTAGGCACCACTTCGTCTTCTTCGACGCCGAGTTGCTCAACCACAATGGCACGGACGCGTTCGAACACTGTTGGCACGGTAGGAGTACTCCTGGTTATTGCGGGGATAGGTTGGGATGGGTATCCGCTTCCTGCGGATCATTCTGAACCGCCGACTTCGCGGCGAGAATGCGTTGGCTGACGGTACGGAGCACTCCGTTGACGAATCCGGGTGAGCTCTCGCCTCCATAGCGGTGGGCCAATTCAACGGCCTCGTTTACGACTGCCGCGACCGGCGCCGAATTATCTGTAAGCAGTTCCCATATTGCAAGGCGCAGGATGTTCCGGTCAACGATTGCGAGCGTCTCGATTGGATACTGCGTGGCGGCTTCCTGGATGTACCTGTCGATCTCGGGCCGAAGGCGGAGGATTCCGCGGAGCATGCCCTTGCCGAAGCCGAGCGGGCCCTCGCCCACTTCGACGCCGGATTCTTCGCAAAGCGAGTCAACGCGGCGAGCGTAGGAGGCTTCCGGGTCGTGGCCGGAGGTCTCGGATTCGTAGAGCGCTTCGAGCGTTGCCTGCCGAACGATGCGGAACGGGCTATCCGTCACGCCATCACCATACCGCCATCTACATGAATGCACTGCCCCGTGATGTAGCCAGCGCCTTCGCTGGCGAGGAAGGCGACGAGGGGAGCGACTTCTTCGGGCTCGGCGATGCGGCCGAGCGGGATCTGCCCCATCACCGCTTGGGTCGCCTGGTCGGACATGCTGGTGATGATGTCGGTGTTGATGAACCCGGGCGCGACGGCGTTGACGGTGATGCCGCGTGAGGAGAGTTCGCGGGCGACGGAGCGGGTGAACCCGATGATGCCGGCCTTTGCGGCGGCGTAGTTCGCCTGCCCGGCGTTGCCCATGACGCCGACGACACTGGTGATGTTGATGATGCGGCCGCCTTTGGCGCGGAGCATGGGCCGTGTGGCGGCTTTGGTTACAAGGAACGTGCCGCGCAGATTGGTGTTGTGGACGGCGTCCCAATCGTCTTCGGACATGCGCATGAGGAGGCCATCGCGGGTGATGCCCGCGTTGTTCACGAGGATATCGAGTCCGCCGAAGCGATCGACGGTGGCCTTCACGATGGCGGCTGCATCCTCCGGGCTTGCGACGTCGCCCTTCAGGGCGAAGGCTTCTCCCCCGGCGGCGGTGATGTGCGCGACGACCTCATCGGCCAGGGCGGCGTTGGAGTTGTAGTTGACGGCGACCTTCGCGCCTTCGGCTGCGAGGGCGATGCAAATTGCCTTGCCGATGCCGCGCGAACCGCCGGTGACGAGTGCGGCCTTACCTTCGAGGTTTCCCATAGCGGGAAGGGTAGCGTGTTCGGTGGCTACGCCGAACCGGGGTGGTATCCTTCTTCGTATGACGAAGCTGGCTGCCAGGGCCTGGGAAGAGCTCCAGGGGCTCGACGAGGCCGAACAGGATCGCCTGGCCCAAATGGTGCTCGACGAGATCGAATCTGAGCGGCGGTGGGACGAGTTGTTTGCCGAGAGCGAGGATCTCCTTACCGAACTTGGTGACCAGGCGATGGCGGATCACCGGGCCGGTCTAACCCGGCCGCTCGATCCCGACAACCTGTGAACTCGTTTCGAAGCCCCGACTTCGACGGCCGGCTTGAGAGGCTGCCAGAGAGCGTTCGCCGACAAGCCGAAGCCGCGTATCGCCGATTCCGAGACGACCCGTTTCACGCCAGCCTTCAGTTCAAGCAGGTGAACGCACGGCGAGCCGACTGGTCGGTGAGGATAGGCATGCATTACCGGGCACTGGGTCGCCGAGATGGTGACACCATTGTCTGGTACTGGATCGGGACTCACGCGGAGTATGACCAACTGCTTCGGCGAAGCTGAGACCTAGAGACTGACCTGGACGGTGGTGGCGTCGTTGACGTTGATGCAGTTGGACTTGCGGAGCATGCGCTTAATGATCGCGGTGAGGACGCGTCCGGGGCCGAATTCGATGAAGGTCTCGACGCCCTGTTCGCCCAGGAACTCTACCGTGCGGCTCCACTGGACCGGCTTGCAGACCTGGTCGACCAGTTCGTTGCGGATGTCGGTGCCATCGGTGGTGGGTGTCGCGGTGCAGTTGACCACGACCGGCACGGAGGGATCGGCGATGGCTGCCGTGGCGACCGGTTGGACCATGCCGTCGGCCGCGGGGCGCATCAGCGAGCTGTGGAACGCGCCGCTGACGCTGAGCGGGATGACCTTGGCGGCGCCACGGGCTTTCGCGTAGTCGAGGGCGCGGACGACGGCCTCGCGGCGGCCGCCAATCACGATCTGGCCCGGCGCGTTTATGTTGCAGACCTCGGCGCCTGCTTCCCGGCAGACCTCTTCGCAGTCGGAGATGTCGAGGCCCAGGACGGCGGCCATGGTGCCGGGGTTCTTGTCGCCGGCCGATTGCATCAGTTCGCCACGGGTGCGGAGGAGGCGAACGGCGGCTTCGAACGGGAGCGCGCCGGCTGCGACCAGGGCCGAATATTCGCCAAGCGAATGGCCGGCGACGAATGCCGGCCGTTCGAGCAGATGCGGCGAGACTTCGGTCGCGACCTTCAGGAGGGCAAGGCTGGTGACGGCGATGGCCGGCTGGGCGTTGCGGGTCTGCTGAAGTTCCTCTTCGGGGCCTTCGAAACAGAGCTTGCTGAGCTTGAACCCCAGGATCTCGTCGGCCTCATCGAACAGGGCGCGGGCGGCGGGGAACTGTTCGTAGAGGTCTTTGCCCATGCCGACGGATTGGGCGCCCTGGCCGGGGAACACGAAAGCCCGGTCCGCGTGGACCGGGTCCGTGAGCTCAATCAGTGGAGACAAGCCAGGCGCCGTGGCGGTTAGTCGAGGTCCGCTTCGGGAAGCTGGATCACTTCCCGGCCCCGGTAAGTCCCGCAGATGGGGCAGGCGTGGTGAGCCAGCCGTGGGCTCCTGCACCGCGGACAATCGATGACGTGCGGCATCTTGATTTTGAGGTGAGAGCGGCGCTTGCCCTGTCGAGACGACGGGTACTTCCGCTTTGGTAGCGGGGGCATGTGGGGTCTCCTTCAGGTGATTACCCATTGTTCGAGCGCTGCAGTGCGAACAGGGCCGCCCACCTGGGGTCTGCCGGAGTCCGATCGCACTGGCAAGGTGCAATGTTGAGGTCGGAGCCGCAGACCGGGCAGAAACCCGGGCAGTCCGGCTTGCACAACGGCCGCATTTCGGCAGCCATCTCGCTATATTGCCGCACCCCTTCTCTAATGTCGATTGTGTTATCGAGCGTGATCAGGAAGGCGTCGTCATCTTCTTCGGGTTCGACCCGGTGGCCGGAGATGAGGTCGACCTGCTGCTGGTAGATCTCTTCGAAATCGATGGTGGCGGGGTAGCAGAAGGGCACCAGGCAGCGGCTGCACTGTGCTTCGAGCACGACATCGGCGTGGCAGCGGACGAGGACGCCGTTCGGTACGCGCACGAGTTCGACCCGGCCGCCGAGTACGGGATCTTCGGGTTCGAGGATGAAGTTACGGGTTGCGCCAACCTCGGAGCGGAGGAGGCCGGATACGTTAAAGAGCATGGTGACAACCCCCTCGGAGGGCGTGATTCCAGTAAACGGCATTGGCGGGTGGGCTGCCACTGGCGTGGGCTACATAAGCCCGAATGCCTCCATGGCGGCGGCGACGCGCGTGAACCCGGCGATGTTCGCCCCGACCGTGTAGTCGCCGGGGAAGCCGTATTCGGCGGCCGTCTCGTAACACGTCTGGTGGATGTCGCGCATGATCTGGGCGAGGCGCTCTTCTGTGTGTTCGAAGGTCCAGGAGTCGCGGCTGGCGTTTTGCTGCATTTCGAGGGCTGAGGTGGCGACGCCGCCTGCGTTCGCGGCCTTGCCGACACCGTGGGCGATGCCCGCTTCCCGGAAGATGCGTGCGCCTTCCGGAGTGGTGGGCATGTTCGCGCCTTCGCACACGGCGATGCAGCCGTTTTTGAGGAGCGTCTCCGCATCGTGGCCGTTGAGTTCGTTTTGGGTCGCCGCTGGGAAGGCGATCTCGGTTGCGACATCCCAGATGTTCCCGTCTTCGATGAAGCGGGCGGAGTCACGACGTTCGGCATACGCCGAGATGCGCTTCCGCTCGACCTCTTTCACCTCTTTGAGCACATCGAGGTCGATGCCCGCCTCGTCGAGGACGAAGCCGGAGGAATCGGAGCAGGCGATGACGCGGGCGCCGAGTTGCTGGAGCTTATCGACGGTGTAGACCGCCACGTTGCCAGAGCCAGAGACGGTACAGGTCTTGCCGGCAATGGAATCGCCCCGGACCTTGAGCATTTCGTCGGCGAAGTAGACGCAGCCGTAGCCTGTGGCTTCGCGGCGCACGAGGGAGCCGCCCCATCCCAGGCCCTTACCGGTAAGGACGCCCGATTCGTACTGGTTGGTAATGCGCTTGTACTGCGCGAAGAGGTAGCCGATCTCGCGCCCACCGACACCGATATCGCCCGCGGGGACATCGCGGTATTCCCCGAGGTGGCGGTAGAGCTCGGTCATGAAGGCCTGGCAGAAGCGCATGACTTCGCGGTCGGAGCGCCCTTTGGGGTCGAAGTCGGAGCCACCTTTGGCGCCGCCGATGGGCATCCCCGTGAGCGCGTTCTTGAAGATCTGTTCGAACCCGAGGAACTTGATGATGCCGAGATAGACCGTCGGATGGAACCGGAGGCCGCCCTTGTAGGGGCCGAGGGCGCTGTTGAACTGTACGCGGAAGCCGCGGTTCACGTGGACTTCGCCGGCATCGTCTTCCCAGGTGACGCGAAAGATGATCTGACGCTCCGGTTCGCAGAGGCGTTCGACGATCTTGCGTTCGAAGAGGGCCGGGTGCTTGGCGAGGACTGGCCCGAGGGAATCGAGCACCTCGCGGACGGCCTGGTGGAACTCCACCTCGCCGGGATTGCGGTCTATGACTTCCTGATAGATCTCGAGCACGCGTTCGTTCATAGGGCCTCCACGGTCCGGGCGCCGGATTGCCGCTCGCCGGCAGCGCGGGACCATCAGTTCGATGGTGGCGGGAGTCGGTGGGGGATGTCGAGGAGCGCGCATGCCTGCATAACGGGTGGTGGTTCGTAACGATTGCGCAAAACTGTGCGCGGGGGGCCGGAATGGCGTTTACCTGCGTGGCTCGCGCTCCTAGTCTTAGCGCTACGGTTAGCCCATCGGGAAGGACACGGGATCGGCTTTGTCGCAGGTAACTGAGGTTCGCACACTGCAGGAGATCGACGACGAGCTGGCGACGGTGAACGCCGCGCTGGAGGACGTCGAACGGCGGCTGCGCGGCAGTGCGGAGCTGGACGAGGCGCGGCGCGTGTTCGCGGCCACGCAGGGGGAGCTGCAGGACGCGCAGCGTGTCCAGCGGAAGCTCGATGGCGACATTGCCGGGCTGAACGCGAGGATCCAGCCGGAAGAGAAGCGGCTGTACGACGGTTCGGTGCGGAACCCCAAGGAACTCACGAACATCCAGCACGAGGTGGAACTGCTCAAAGAGCAGCGTTCGAAGCTGGAAGACGAGTTGCTGGACATCATGTCGCGCCTGGAGGTCGCCGAACGGGAGTTCGGCGATGCGGAGAAGCGGCTGGTGCAGCGGGAAGCGCTCTGGGAGAAGGAACAGGGCGAGTTGAAGCACGAGGCCAAGAAGCTGGGTGACCTGCTGGTCCGGGCGGAGGCGAAACGCGAGGCACAGAAGATCAAGGTGAACCCGCGGATTCTGAACACCTACGAGGTGGTGCGAAAGCAGCGCGGCGGTGTGGCCGTTGCGCATGTGCAGGGTGGGAACTGTGGAGGATGCCGGGTGCAAATCCCGGAGGCGATCCGGCGGAAGGCCTTTTCGGCCGACCAGGTAGCGCAGTGCCCGAACTGCGAACGCATCCTGTACGTGGGGTAGGAACCGGTGCGCGCGGTCGGATACTTCGCAGAAGGGGCGCGGAAGAGCGGACATAAGCGGAGCATCGGCGAGCAGAACCAGGCATTTCTCGACTTTTGCGCGCGGCACGGGTACGAGGTGGCGGCGACGTTCCTGGATACGGAAGATGACCCGCCGGGCGAGGGCGGATTCGCACAGATGCTGCGCTTCCTTTCGCGGGCCGAGCGCGGGTTCACGGTCGTGGTGGGGGATGGGCTCGGGGCGTTCGGGCCGGACCTGGGGGCGGCTGCGCTGAAGCTATTGGAGCTGGAGGGCACGGGCGTCCCTGTCCTATTGGCGCCGGCAGGGAGCGACGCGTTTAAGGAGCTGGTAGACACGTGGGCGGACCGCGGCGACGGGACGCCCGTGAGCGAAAAAGTGCGTTCGGCGATGCGGCGCAAGGCGGTGAAAGGTGAAGTGCTGGGCCGGCCGCCGTATGGCTACCGGGTCGGACCGCGCAGGCGGCTGGAACTGGTGCCCGAAGAGGCCGTTGTGGTGCGCTACATCTTCCGGTTGTACCTGCAGGAGGAGATGGGAATCCGGAAGATCGCGGGGCAGCTGAACGCGGAGAACGTGCCGACGCGGCGAGGCGGCCGCTGGAGCATGGTGACCGTGCGGGACATCCTGCGGAACCGTGCGTACCTGGGGCACTACTCGCGGTTCGGGACGACGGTGACAGGGAGCCACCCGGCGCTGGCTTCGCCGGAGGACTTCCGGCGGGTTCAGGACCGCCTGCAATCCAAACACGGCGGGTCGAGGACGCGCACGGTGACGCCATTCTTGCTGAGCGGCCTGGTGTACTGCGGCAAGTGCGGGAACAAGCTCATTGGTGTGAGCCGCAGGCAGACGTGGATAACGAAGACCGGCGAGAAGCGTTCCGCCGGGTACCGGTACTACCAGTGCGAATCACGGACGAACCAGAACTCGTGCGCGTACAACACGCAGCGAGCGCAGGAACTCGAGGACCGGGTGCGGGCGAACCTGGGTGAGGACGAGCGGCCGGTGAGCAGGGTTCGCCGGGCAGGGAACGTGGATTCGTACTCGCTCGACCTGCTTGGGCAGGTGGACCGGATCGAGGGCCGGATGAAGCGAAACCGGCGGCAGGTGGAAGAGTTGGTGGCGGATGCGGCGCATGGGCATATCACGGTGGAGCGGATGAAGTCGCTGGGCGGCGAGCTGGCGCAGGAGCACCAGGACCTGCAGTCCGAGCTGGCCGCGACGCGCGAGCGGCTGCAGGCGCAGCGGACCGAATCGGAGCGCCGGAAACACCTCGACGAGCTGCGCGACCGTCTACTGAGGGAATGGGAGCAGCTGGCGTTCGATCAGCTGCAGGCGACGTTGCGGGAGGTGGTGGACCGGATCGAGGTGGATGGCGAGGAGTTGCGGGTGTTCCTCCGGGCCTGACCGGGGCGAGTTCCGAGTCCCGAGTTCCTGGTCCCGAGCGTAAAGTTCGTCAGTGACGAACTAACGGTTTGGGCTGCTATAGTCGATTGATGGCTGACGCCCCGAGTACGCGCCAAAACCCCCTGACGGTGTTGAGCGACTCGCAGTTCCGGTTGCTGTTCCTTGGTTCGACGCTCTCGATGCTTGCGTTCGGGATGATGCAGGTGGTCCAGGGCGTTGTCGCCTACGACCTGACGGGGAAGAACGGGGCGGTGGGGTTCGTGTACCTGGGGCAAGGTATTTCGATGCTGGTGCTGAGCCCGGTGGGCGGCGCGCTTTCGGACCGGGTTTCGAAAAAGAAGATGCTGACATCGGCGCAGTTCGTGATTGGCGCGATGTTCGGGTTCATCGCGTTCATGATCGCGGCGAGCTGGCTGACCATCGGCATCCTGGCGTTCTGTAGCCTGGTGCTCGGCTGCATGTATTCGATGATGGGCCCGACGCGGCAGGCGTGGGTGGGCGACCTGCTGAGCGGAGACGACCTGGCCAAGGGTGTGGCCCTGACCCAGATGATGATGAACTTCACGCGGATCGCGGGGCCGTTGATCGCCGGCGCGCTGATCGCCGCCGAGCCGATCGGGAGCGCCGGCACGTACGTCACGATGGCGGCGCTGTTCGCCGCGGTGGTGTACATCCTGACGCGGATGGAGCCGACGCCGCCCCGCCCCCGCGAGCGCGTAACGAGCGTGCGCGCCGACCTGGCGGAAGGGTTCCGCTACATCGGGACGACGCCGGATGTGCGGCTGCTGGCGCTGGTGTTCGCCGGCACGGTGCTGTGCGGCTTCACGTACATGACGATCATGCCCGGGTACCTGGAGAACGCGCTGGACACCCGGACGGAGCTACTCGGGGCGCTGTACAGCACGACCGCCGTCGGCGGCATTGTGGTGACGCTGGGGCTGGCATCGCGGCGGCTGGGCAACCCGTTTGCGACGATGCTGGTGTTTGGGGCGCTGTTCGCGGGTTCGCTTTCGCTGCTGGCGCTCGCGCCGACGTTCGGCGCTGCGCTGGCGGCTTCGGCGGTGGTCGGAGCCGCGTCCAGCGGGTTCCAGATGCTGAACAACGTGAACCTGATGGAGCGTTCGGACCCGCAGTACTTCGGGCGGGTGATGGCGGTGACGATGATGGCGTTCGGGCTGAATTCCATCTTCTCGTTCCCGGTCGGGCTGATAGCGGACGCGGTGGGTGAGCGGACGACGTTGTTCGGGCTTTCGGCGGCCACGCTGACTGTGGTTAGCATCGGGGCGGTGGGGCTCCGGGCGATTCCGCCTCGGGAGCCGCGGCCCGCGCCGGTGGCGCCGGATTCGGGAGTGGCTGCGCCGGGCGGACGGTAGCTACTGCTGGACGAGCACCACGCGGTTCCCTTCGGGGTCGTTGATGAAGGCGAGGGTGGGTCCACCGGGCGTGTCGAAGGGTTCGCGGACGACTTCGCCGCCGAGTTCCTTAGCCTTCGCGAGTGACGCAGCAAGCTTCAGGACCTGGATGTAGAGCACGAACCGCGAGGTATCGGACTGGCGGATGTGCCCGGTAATGTCCTCCGGGGCGCCGATGCCCTTGCCGATCTGGCGGAGCGGGCCGGCGGAGATCTCCCAGTTGAACATGGCCGAGTAGAAGGCCGACATCCTGTCCGGGTCTTTCGCCTGGAGTTCCCAGTGGACCATGGGGCGGGACCAGTCTTCCGATTTTGGATTTTGGATTGGGGATTTTGGATTCTGGTCTGTGGTCACTGGGGGCTCCGGGGTGTGTGGTGGGGGGAGGATACGCGGAAATGAGTGGGTGCGGGGCTGACGCGGGACATGCTTGGCGCGCGACGATCCGCTTACTGCCGTGCGCGGTTCCCCTTGGAACTCGTGGTGCGTTGCTAGTAGTCCAGGCCGATGGGTTCGAGGATGTTTTCCTTCATCCAGCGGTATGGCTTGATTTCGGCGAAGTGGAGGATGTACTCCTGTGCCATCTTCGGGACGAGCAGGATGAGCATGGGCACCCAGACGGTGCGCCAGTTGTGCGGTGCGATGTTCGCGAACCACTTCATCACCACGACGCAGTAGAGCCACCAGTTTTCGAACATGTTCGGGAAGAGGAAGAGGAAGATGCGGGCGCCGGTGGTCTCGTAGAGGAGCACGCCGACGATGCGGTAGACGAACAGCAGGACGGTCGGGATGCGGGCCCATTCGTTCCGCCAGCCGAGGGCGACGATGAGTTCGAGTGCGAGGTAGTACGAGTCGAGGACCTTGTCGAGCTCAGCGTAGTGGTCGCCGAAGCCGCCCATGTTGAGCGCGTCGGTGATGATCACGTCGGCGCCATCAAGCAGCATCGCGGTGATGCCGCCGACGAGCCAGAAGCGCAGGATCAGCAGTGGGACGAAGAGCCTGAGGCCGACTACCACGAGTTCGCCGTTGGATGAATTGATGGCGCCGATGGCGTTCAGGATGAGGTCGCCTGCGTAAACGACGCTGGCGAGGATGGCGACGGCAATGAGCACCCTGGGATTGAACCGCTCAAGGCTCGCGACAAAGAATGCGTCCCGGGAGGACAGCTTCACGCGTGCATTAACGGCAGATTTGCCGCTATGCGATAGCGCTAACCCCGCCGGTCGACGTGTTCGCGGGCGAAGATTGGCGCCAGCTCGCCAGCCGGGACGCTGACGAGGAGCGCGCCGGGGTCGACGGAGAAGGACATGGGTGTTTCGCCGACGGGGTCGCCGTCGAGCTGGACGGGGATGCCGGCGGTCTGGATGTGCAGTTGCGGCGTGCGAAAGGTGAGCATGCGGGCGTCGTCGCGCTTGCCGATGGCGAGCTTCCCGGCGACACGCAGGGTTTCGGTGAGAGAGTGGGGGCAGAGGGCAACAACATCGAGGAGCCCGTC
>CALFYR010000278.1 GCA_937954195.1 uncultured Dehalococcoidia bacterium | reverse complement strand
GATGCCGCCCTCGCCGGTGGTCATGTTCTTCGTGGGGTAGAAGCTGAAGCAACCGGTGCCGAACGTGCCCACGCGCTGCCCCTGGTGCTCCGCCCCGTGCGCCTGCGCGGCGTCTTCGACGAGCGCCAGCCCGTTGTCCTCGCACAGTTCGAGCAGTTCGTTCGTGCGCGCGGGGTGCCCGTAGAGATGCACCGGCATCACGGCCTTTGTGTTGTCGGTGATGGCCGCCTCCACCTGGTCCGGGTCCAGGTTCAGGTCGAACGGGTCGATGTCCACGAATACAGGGGTCGCCCCGCAGGCGATGATGCTTGTCGCCGTCGCGATAAAGCTGAACGGCGTGGTGATCACCTCGTCGCCGGGGCCGACCCCGTGCGCCTGCAGCGCGACGATGAGCGCCGCCGTGCCGCTGTTCACGCCGATGGCGTGTTTCGCGCCGATGTACTCCGCGAAGGCCTTTTCGAACGCCTCCGTGCGGCTGCCCATGGCGAGCTGCCCGCTATCGAGCACTTCCATCACGGCGCGCTTCTCGGCCTCGCCGATGAGCGGCTTCGCGACGGGGATGAAGGGGCGGTCCACGGTGGTCATGCGGGTCTCCTGCGCGGGCGCGGGGCGTTACGAATCGAGAGTAGCAAGCCCGCGTTCTGTGTGCTGGTAACGCGCCCCGCATCCCGCGCAGGTCAGCGCCTCGTCGAGCGGCCGCGCGCACACGCACACCCAGCCGCGCTGCTTCGCCGGGTTGCCCGCGACCAGCGCGTGCGCCGGCACGTCTTTCGTGACCACCGAACCAGCCGCCACCAGCGCCCACGAGCCGATTTCGATCCCGGGAAGCACAACCGACCGCGAACCAACTGAAGCGCCGGACCGCACGGTCGAACCTTCGAGGTGCCAGTCGCTGGCGGCTTTGATGGTCATGTCCGGGTTCACGGCTCGCGGGTAGCGGTCGTTCGTAAACACGACTTCGGGGCCGACGAAGACGCCGTCTTCGAGCGTCGTGCCCTCGTACACGCACGAGTAGTTCTGCACTTTGCAGTTGGCCCCGACCGCTACATCCGCGCCGACGTACACGCCCTTGCCGATAATGCTGTTGGCGCCGACCGACGCGCCTTCCCGGACCTGCGCCTGGTGCCAGATGCTCGCGCCTGCGCCGATGGTTGCACGGTCGCTCACTTCCGCCGTCGGGTGAACCCGGAAGTCGCTCATGGGGCGGCGGCCGACCCGGCAGCGGCTTCTGCTTCATCGTCGCCGCGGTGTTCGAGCGAATAGCGCCGCGCGACCAGGTGGAGCCGCCGCGCCAGCTCGTCCCGGTCCTCCCACATGATCGCCCGAAGTTCGTCGATCAGCCGGGTCACTTCCTGTTCGGTCACCTCGACATCCGCGGTCAGGCGCATGACCTTCGCGTGGTCCGTTCGCTGCATGTGTTCGAAGTCGGCGACCAGCTCCTCGCGGAGCTTCTCGCCGGGACGCGGGCCGGTGAACACCACTTCGATGTCGTCGCCGGGCCGCAGGCCGCGGAGCCGGATGATGCGTTCGGCGAGTTCGAGGATGTTGATCTCTTCGCCCATGTCCAGCATGTAGATGTTGCCGTGGCCGCCGAACGACCCGGCCTGGATCACCAGGCTCACCGCCTCGGGAATGCTGATGAAGTAGCGCTGCATATCCGGGTGCATGACCGTGACCGGGCCGCCGCGCTCGATCTGCTTCATGAACGTCGGCACGACGGAGCCGCGGCTCCCCATCACGTTGCCGAAGCGCACGGCGGCGTAACTCGTGAGTTCGGTTTCGCGGGCGAGCGCCAGCACCAGCAACTCCGCGATGCGCTTCGTGGCTCCCATGATGCTGCTAGGCCGAACCGCTTTGTCCGTCGAAATCAGCACGAACATCCCCGTCGCGTACGTGCGCGCCGCGCGAGCCACGTGAAGCGTGCCCAGGACGTTCACGCGGAAGGCCTCCGAGGGGTGTTCTTCCATGAGCGGTACGTGCTTCAGGGCAGCCGCGTGGTACACCAGGTCTGGTCGCACGGCGGCGAAGATCTCATTCACTCGCGGCTCGTCCGCTACATTTGCCACCCAGAGCCGGATCGTGGTCTGCGGCGAAATGCCCGCGAGTTCGAGGGACAGGTCGTAGAGGCCGGTCTCGTTGTTGTCGAGCAGGTGGAGCGCTCGGGGCTGGAACGTAAGCACCTGCCGGCACAGCTCCGATCCGATGGAGCCGGCCGCGCCGGTCACGAGCACCACCTGGTCCTTCACCGATTGGCTGCAAGCGGCGTAGTCAACCTGGACGGGTTCGCGGCCCAGCAGGTCGTCGAGCGTGATCTCTCGCATGGTGTCGTGGCCCGGCCCAAGCACCCAGTTGTCCATCCCGGGCACGATGCGTACGGGTACGTTGTGGCGCTGGCAGATACCGACAATCTCTCGCACCACGTGGCCCGGCGCCCGGTCCAGCGCGATGGCGACAATTTCGGCGTCCATGTTGCGGATGACCTCGTCAAGCCCCGTCAGGTTGTCCAGCACGCGGATGCCATGGATGTGGTGGTGCAGCAGCTTCGGGTCGTCGTCTACGAAGCCAACCGGCTGGTAATTGAGGTCCGGGTTGTTCTGAAGTTCGCGCGCAAGCAGCTGGGCCGTATGTCCCGCTCCAACGATGAGGAGCCGCCGCGAGCCGTTCGCTATCCATGGCATGCGCATGAGGAGCCGGGTCCGCATTTTCACCAGCGCCATGCCCGGGAAGGCAATGCCGCCCGCCAGGAGGATGACCGAGAGGGGGAGGTACCGCTCATGCAGCCAGAAGTTCGCCGCGAAGATCAGGACCGTGACTACGAGGACCGGCCGGAAGAGCCCGATGATGTCTCCCAGTGATCCGTACGTCCAAACCGTCCGGTACACGCCGAATACGAGGTTGCCTGCGATGTACGCCACCGCCAGCAGCGGGAACACCTGCGCCACGAATTCGGCGTTTCGCGACGGGACGTCGCCGTCGAACCGGAGCAGCAGCGCGCATGCGTACGCCGCCGCGACAACCACCACATCGAGCAGGATTGCAGCGATGCCACGCAGTGGGTCGCCGGGTAGGAGCCGCCGCGGCGAGAGGGCGAACCGCAGTGATCGTGACCTGGTCATCGCGCACCAGCGCCGGTGACGACTGCTCGCACCGTCTTGAGCAGAATGCTGATATCGGTCAGCACCGAGTGGTTATCCACGTAGCGAAGATCGTAGGTAACGGTTTCGTCATAGGTCAAATCTGAACGACCGCTGGCCTGGGCCAGGCCCGCTATCCCGGGGCGCACGTCATGCCGCCGGTGATACTCGGCCGGGTACTGCGACACGATCTCCGGGATCTCCGGGCGGGGCCCGACGATGGACATCTCACCCTTGAGCACGTTGAGCAGGTTTGGAAGCTCATCGATGGACGTTTTTCGTGCGAAACCGCCGATTCGCGTGATGCGCGGATTTCGGTCGCCCTCGGGGCTAAACACGAACGAGCCGAAGTCTTCGACCGCGTAATGGTCTTCCTCGCCGGGCTTCGCGTGGCGCATTGTCCTCAGTTTGTACATCGTGAAGGGCTTCCCGTGGAGACCAATACGTTCCTGGAGAAAGAACGGATTACCTTTGAGTTCCACGGCAAGGATGAGTGCTGCCAGGAGCGTTACCGGCGCCCACAGGGGAGCGGAGACCACGGTCAGCGCAACGTCGAAGATACGTTTGGGCACTTCATCGAGCGTACGTGCGGTGTGCGTAACAGGTAAGCGGCGGGCCCAGGTGGGCCCGCCGCGGGAAACGGTAGTTAGCTCGCCGCCCTCAGTTCCGAGTCGCTCGGCAGGCGAAGCTCCATCGCAATCGCGCCGTGGGTCTGCTCACCCAGCGGCGTGTAGTGCTGGATCGGCACGAACCCGGCGCGCAGGTACATGCGGACGGCGTCCTTCATCAGCCACGGCATCGTCTCCAGCCGGAGTACTTCGGCGCCGAGCTGGCGGCTGACCCTGACCGCGGACCGCAGGAGCATCGGCGCGATGCCGTGCCCGCGGCCTTCGGGCGCCACGTACATGCGGCGGAGCTCGGCCACGCCGGGCTCCATGAGCTTGACGCCGGTGGTGCCAACAATGCGGCCATCAACGACCCCGACGATCAGGTGGCCTGTCGGCCAGCTGTAGTAGTCCTGCAGGCTCCCGAGTTCCGCCTGGTTGTCCTGCCGGTACTGCGTGAGGTCCACGCCCATGGCCTGCTCGATCCAGGTGATGTACGAATCGATCAGGTGCGCGGCACGGGCCCAGTGATCGGGGCAGGCCGGGCTGGCAGCAGCCGCGAAGATCGGGTGCGGCGGGCCGCTGCAATCGTCATTCAGGTCGCGGGTCGTGCTGGCCATGGCGGTTCTCCGGGTGGGTTCGTGACTCCACCGTATGGTCAGCCACACCTTCACTCCGTGAGACATCCCACACGCAGGCCGGGAATCCTACGAATGGAGGAGGTGGTTCAGGCTAAACTCCTGCCCCATCTCCGGCGTCTCGGCGGATACGCCGAAGCGATCCTTCACCCGCGTAGCCAACGCCGCCGCCGATTCTTCTTCGCCGTGTGTCAGGAAGATGGTTCGCGGCGCTTTCGGCGCCGTCGCCACCCAGCGCAGGAGCTCGTCGCGGTCGGCGTGCGCCGAAAGCCCGTGCAGCGTGACTACCTCGGCGTTGATTGGCACATCGATCCCATACATCCGTACCGTGCGTTCTCCCTCCACGAGCGCCCGCCCGCGCGTCCCAACGGCCTGGTAGCCCACTAGCGCGATGAGATTGCGCCGATCCGGCGCAAGGCGCTGAAGGTGGTGCAACACGCGACCGCCCGTGAGCATCCCGCTCGCCGAGATGATGATCCGCGGCCCCTGCATGTTGTTCAGCTTCTTCGAATCCTGGACCGTCCGGTGGAACCGCACGTTCTTCGGGAATAGCGACCGCGGCGACGTGTGCGGGATGTCGCGGTCAAGGTACTCCGACTCCAGGTAGCGGTTGTAGATGCCGGTCACGTCCGAGGCCATCGGCGAATCGACATGGATCGGGATTTCGGGCAGGCGCCCCGTCTCGATGAGTTCCCGCAGAATGAGCGTGACCAGCTGGGCACGCGCCACCGCGAACGAGGGGATGAGGATTGTCCCCTTTCGTTGGATCACGCCCGCGAATGCGCGCTGGATCTGGGCAGCGAGCGGTTCGTGGTCATGGTCACGGTCGCCGTAGGTCGATTCGAGCACGAGTGCGTCGCATTCCGGCAGTGGTTCGGGGTCGGTGTGCAACGGCTGGTGATACCGCCCCAGGTCGCCGCTAAACATGAGGCGCGCCTTGCCCTCCGGCTGCACTACATCGAGTTGCACCACGGAGGACCCGAGGATGTGCCCCGCGTTCCGGAAGGTGGCCGTTACGCCCCCCGGGAGGTGAATCGGGTGGTGGTAGTCCACCGTTCGAATGAGCTGGAGTGCCCGCAGCGCGTCCTTCACGGTGTACAGCGGCAGCGCGGGCTTGTGCTTGCTATAGCCCTTCTTGTTCGCCCACGCCGCGTCCTCTTCCTGGATCTCCGCGGCGTCGAGCAGGAGGATGCGCGTCATTTCGGCTGTGGCGGGCGTGCAATACACCGGCCCCTTGTATCCCAGCGCCACGAGTCGCGGCAGGTACCCCGTGTGATCGATATGGGCGTGCGTGAGCAGGATGGCGTCCGGCTCGTGCGGTTCAAAGCCGGGGCCCTGCCAGTTCATCTCGCGCAGCCGTTTGATGCCCTGGAACATGCCGCAGTCGACGAGCACGCTCGTGTTCCCGGCCCGCACCAGGTACTTCGAACCGGTAACCGTACCGGCCCCACCGTGAAACGAGATAGAAAGTGGCATTCGGGCGCGCTCCTCGCTTAGCTATCGAAACCAGCCGAACAGAGTCTCCGCGACCTCACGGGGACGGTCGAGCATCTGGAAGTGCGAACCGGGGATGTGGCGGTAGCGCCAGCGGTTCGCCCGGGCTAGCGCGCCGGCGGCGTTATAGGCGGGGCTGAACTGGAGGTAGCCGCCCGGCAGCGCGGGGAGTTCCGTGGTGGGTAGGGCTTCTTCGTAGATCGCGACCGGCATTGGCCGCTGGCTCCCGGCGTAGGCCGCGCGCTGCTCGTCGTCTTCGATCAGCCGTTCGAGAACGTCGTCGGGGAGGGGCGGAATGCGGCCATCCACGGCACGTGCGCGGAACGCCGCCACCTCATCCTCATCGCCGAACGCCTTCAGCCCGCTAATGCCCGGGTGGGGTAGTGTTGCATCGACGAAGCACACCCCGACCGCCCCATCGCCCAACCTGTGTGCCGCTTCCGCAAGCAACCCGCCCGCACCACTGTGGGCCACGAGCACGACCGCGCTTTCGAAGTCGTCGGCCGAACGGAACAGCGCCTCAACGTGTCCAGGCCAGTACCGGCCATCGTCGTCGGGCTCCAGGGAGAGCGTTGGGACAGCGCATCGCGCGCCGAGGTCGGTGAGTTCGCGCGCAACCGGCTCCCACGTGTACGGGGCGCCCAGGGGGCTGTGGACCAGGACGAAGGCGGGCACAGCTATTGCTGCCAGGCGGGGGCATCAGTCCCGCGCCGCTGCCATTCCAGCACGAACGGGTTGTGCTTCTTCTCGAATTCCACCGTCGTCTCTTCCATGTGGCCCGGCAGTACCAGCGTCTCGTCGGGCAGCACGAGCAGGCGGTTGCAGATGCTCTCCATCTCCTGTTCGAGGCTGCCGCCCGGAAGGTCCGTCCGGCCGATGGAGCCGCGGAAGAGCGTATCGCCGCTGAAGAGCATGCCTTCCTCGGCGTAGTAGCTCACGCTGCCGGGCGTGTGGCCGGGCGTGGTAATCGCTTTGAGCCGCAGCCCGGCGACTTCGACGATGTCGCCGTCCTTGACGAATGCGTCAGGGTCGGGCGGGCCCTGCTTAATGTCCATGCCCATGCGGGCTGCCATCCCCTTCCAGCCGTTGCGCAGCAGGTCGAGATCGGCTTCGTGCAGGAGGAACTTCGCGCCGGTTGCCGAATGCACGCCGTACACGCCCAGCACGTGATCCACGTGCGCGTGCGAATTGGCGATGTACTTGATGGTCACGCCCATGTCCCGCGCCAGCGCGAGAATTTCGTCGGGCTGGTCGCCGGGGTCGATGCAAATAGCCTCGCCCGTGCGGCGGTTGCCGATGACCCAACAGTTCTCCTGGAACACCCCGACAACGATGCCCCGGACCATCAATTCGTTCGCGACTTCCATGGGGATAGCCTACAGAACGGTGTCGGAAGGCGCAGAAGGGCGCGCCGGACTATAACTCAATCCAGTGGACCCACTGACCGTCGCCGCAATCATCGTGCTGGCTGCGGTCGCCGCGTTCATCCAGGCGCTCTCGGGGTTCGGCTTCTCGTTGTTCATTGTCCCGCCGCTCGCGGTCATTCTTGGCCCGCAGGATACGGTCGTACTCGCCAATCTCCTCGGCTTCGTGGGAAACACCCTTCAATTCGTGCGGCTGCGGAAGCTGGTTGACAGGAAACAGGCGACCACGCTCGCGGTAGGTTCGTTCATTGGGATGCCCGTGGGCCTGGCTGTCCTGCTGCTGGTCGATCCCATCGCCTTGCAGTTTGCCATTGCGGTGGCGGTGATCGTGTTTACGCTGGCCCTTATGCGCGGGCTCGAACTCCACGGCGGCGGCAAGCCCGGTGATGTTGCCGTAGGTTTCACGAGTGGCGTGCTCAACACGTCCACCAGCATGTCTGGGCCACCGGTCATCATCTACCTGCACGGCAAGCGCATGCCGCCCCAGGCATTCCGCGCGACCATCAACGCCTTCTTCCTCTCGACGGGCGTCGTCGCGCTCATCCTGCTGGCCGGCGCTGGAACCATCCGATGGGAGCTGGTTGTGCTCGTCGCCGCTTCGTTCCCGGCCATGGAGGCGGGCCGCCGCTTCGGTAACGTCATGTTCGACCGCGTGAACGAGGTGCTTTTCCGCAGGCTCGTGTACGTCATCCTGCTGATTAGCGCGGCAATCGCGCTCGGGAACGCGATCGCGAAGAGCTGGTGAAGCGCTAAGCTACGCCACCCATGCAATGGCACGACATCCCCGAACTCCCCACGCGTGTGGACCTGCGCGACCCGGCCTACAAGGCCAACCGCGCGAAGAACCTCGAACTTGCTGCCGACCTTCGTGCGCGCCTCGATCGGGTCGCAGTCGCCGGCGGCGAGGAGTACATCGCCCGCCACCGCGAACGCGGGAAGCTGCTCGCGCGCGAGCGTATCCAGCGGCTCATCGACCCGGCCAGTACCTTCCTTGAGTTCAGCCCGCTCGCCGCGGACGGCGTCTACGACGATGACATTCCGTCCGCCGGCATCGTCACGGGCATCGGGCTCGTCCACGGCCGCGAATGCGTGGTGATCGCCAATGACGCGACGGTGAAGGGTGGCACCTACTACCCAATCACGGTGAAGAAGCACCTCCGCGCGCAGGAGGTCGCCGAACAGAACCACCTCCCATGCATCTACCTGGTCGACTCCGGCGGGGCTTTCCTGCCGCTGCAGCACGACGTGTTCCCGGACCGTGAGCACTTCGGACGCATCTTCTACAACCAGGCCCGCATGAGCGCGAAGGGCATCTACCAGGTCGCGGCGGTCATGGGTTCGTGCACCGCCGGTGGCGCCTACGTCCCTGCAATGAGCGACGAGACAGTCATCGTCCGAGGTACGGGCACCATCTTCCTCGGTGGCCCGCCGCTGGTGAAGGCAGCCACCGGCGAAGTCACAAGCGCCGAAGAACTGGGAGGCGCCGACGTCCACACGCGCATCAGTGGCGTCGCCGACCACTACGCCGAAGACGACGGCGAAGCCCTCCGCATCGTCCGCTCGATCATCGAAAGCATCCCGCGTAAACGGTTCGAACCCTGGGAAACCGAGCGCGTCGAAGACCCCGTGCACGACCCGGAGGAGCTGTACGGGATCATCCCGGGCGATACCCGCCAGTCGTACGACGTGCGTGAGGTTATCGCCCGCCTGGTCGATGGCTCGCGCTTCCACGAGTTCAAAGCCCGCTACGGCCCGACACTGGTCTGCGGGTTCGCGCGCGTCATGGGGTTCCCGGTCGGCATCGTCGCGAACAACGGCATCCTTTTTGGCGAAAGCGCGCTCAAAGGCGCCCACTTCGTCGAACTCTGCGCGCAGCGGAAGACGCCGCTGGTGTTCCTCCAGAACATCACCGGCTTCATGGTCGGCAAGCAGTACGAAAACGCGGGCATCGCGAAGGACGGCGCCAAGATGGTCACTGCCGTTGCCTGCGCGAACGTCCCGAAGTTCACGGTGGTCATCGGCGGCAGTTTTGGGGCGGGGAACTATGCGATGTGCGGCCGCGCCTATGGCCCGCGGCAGCTCTGGATGTGGCCCAACGCCCGCATCAGCGTGATGGGCGGCGAACAGGCTGCATCGGTCCTCCTCCAGGTCCGCCTGGACCGTGGCGAACAGCTCTCAGCCGAAGAACAGGCCGCATTCAAGGCCCCCACCGTCGAGCGATATGAATCCGAAGGTTCGCCCTACTTCAGCAGCGCCCGCCTCTGGGACGATGGCGTGATCGACCCGCTGGATACGCGCCGGGTGCTGGCGCTCGGCATTCAGGCGTCGCTCAACGCACCGTTCGAGGACACCGAATGGGGCATCTTCCGCATGTAGCTCGCCCGAGCGCGAGCCCGAAGGTAAAGATCTTCAAATCGCTCGGAACTTTCTTACCCGCATCGGCGTCTTGTGACCCGAGGGGACAACTTCTGTCTGGAGGGTACCTATGCCTTCGAGTTCCTGGCTCAACCCGCACAAGCCATTGCTCTGGGTGCTGGTGGTCGCGCTTGCCGCCGCCTTCTTCGCATCCGGCGCGCTCGTCGCACGCGCGACGCTCGACGATGACAACGATTCACCGGGCTTCACCGCGGATCCCGTGGTCCGCCAGCCCAACACCACCCCGCCGTTCGGCCCCGGCGCAACGGGTGGCAACGGCAACATCCCTGCCGCCTTCCCTGGCCGCGGCGGCGCCGAATCCGCCGATGGCGATACCGCCGCCGGCTCGCCCGCCATGGACGCCGCCTACGGACGAAGCGGCTACTGGGGCGGCTGCCGCGCTCCGCTCCCGGCCGGCCTCCTCACCGCGAACGGCATCGACCTGAGCGGTGTCGACTTCGACATGAACCTCCCCGGCGATGGCTATAGCCTCGTCGCCTACAACCTTTCGACGTACGCCGAATGTGACGAGAACGGCCAGCCCGCAGCCACCGGCGAACTCGTCCTCGATACCACCTGGCGTCACGACGAGACTGGCCTTGAGGTCTACCTCTCCCAGCGCGTCGATGGCGATGCGGTCGCTCCCGTCCTGCGACAGGACTGGGCAACCTTCTCCAACGACGGCTACGTCTTCAGCGTGAGCGTGAACCGCTGGAACGTGTATTCCGTCGATGCCCGCGATGGCGACATCCTCCCCTACCCCGACGGCGACCCCCGCGCGACCGAAGTTCTGAACGAACTTATCGAGCGCCTTGCCCCGAGCATCGGGCTCCAGTGCTTCTGGACCGAAGCCAAGGGTGATTGGTCCGACATCATCGCGATGGGCATCGGCGACCCGCGTGGCGCCATCCCCTCTGGCTACGACCAGGACGACCTCTGGGTCACCACCTTCGATGAGCCAGATGCCGGCTGCGACACCAGCATTCAGCCCACCGAAGGCACCAGCTTCAGCGCTGGCTGGTCCAACGGCGATGGCAACTACATCGGTGTCTCCGCCTGGGGCATGGACCCCGACTACCCGTACGACTACCCCGGCCAGATCAGCAGCTGGGGCGCCAACTGGAGCAACAACGACTACCAGTTCAGCGTCTACGTCAGCAGCTACGACGGCCGCGGCGGCGATGTCGAACTCGTCCGCGCCATCGCGCAGGCACTCGACCCCGCGTACAGCGAGCAGTGCTTCATCCGCGAAAACATCCTCACCGATGCGGACCTCGCGGGCCTTGGGTTCAACACCCCGCTGATCCCGGACGGCTTCGAAGTCACTCGTTCGTACCACGCCGGTACCGACATCGCCGATGGCTGCGATGAGCCGGAAGGCTTCGCGCCTTACTACAACCTCAGCTGGACGCTCACCAACGGTGG
>CALFYR010000277.1 GCA_937954195.1 uncultured Dehalococcoidia bacterium | reverse complement strand
GGCGGGTTGGCGGGCCTCACCCCCCGGCCCCCTCTCCACATTCGTGGAGAGGGGAGCTTCTTGTGCCGAATGTTCGCTGTGATGGGGTAGAGTTCGCCCCATGAAGCCGTATGTGTTGGTGATTGGTCATGCGTGCGCGGCGGGCGAAGCGCCCGCCAACACGCTCGCGGGGGTTCGGCAGTGCCTGGATGCGGGCGCCGAGGCGATGGAGATCGACGTTCAGTTGTGCGCCGATGGCGTGCCCGTGCTTATGCACGACGACACGGTCGACCGGACGACGAACCTTACCGGCCCGGTGAAGGAGAAGACGCTTGCCGAACTGCAGGCGGCGGATGCCGGCAACGGCGAACCGGTCCCGACGCTGGACCAGGTGCTGGCGCTGGCGGCCGGGAAGCTCACGGTGATGTGCGAATTGAAGGCCACGCCCGGGGATCCGGCGCAGGACCAGGCGTGTGTGGATGCCGTCGTCGAGGTGATCAGGCGTCACAACGCCGAGGCGTGGACGGCGGTGCATTCGTTCAACCCGGAGATGGTGGAGCGCGCGCGGAACACCGATCCGCGCGTTTCGGCGGCGATTATTACGCCGCCCGTGGAGGGTGAGGGGCTCGACCGACTGCTTGGCGGGCTGATGAAACGCAACGGGCAGGCTATCTCGGTGGAACACCGCGCTATCACGCGGGAGCTGATGGAGAAGGCGCACCGGCGCCAGGTGACGGTGTGGTGCTGGACCGCCGACCGGCCCGAGGACTGGGAGCGCGTGGTTGAGGCGGGGGTCGACGGGATCATTACGAACGTGCCGCACCGTCTGCGGGCGTGGCTCGAGGCGCTGTAGTTACCAGCTCCCGCCGCCACCACCGCCGCCGCCTCCTCCGCTAAACCCGCCGCCGCCCGAGAACCCGGAACCGCCCGAGCTCTGGGTGCTGGCGAGGGTGGACGACACCGAGCTGTTGAACGATTGCAGGCCGCTGGAGAACGAGGCGACATGGAACGCACCGACGCCGGTGTACCAGCCGGAGGTCGCGTTCGACGCCTGCGCCTCGATACCTTCGAAGGCTTTGGCCCACTTGCCAACGCAGCCAAAGACGATCGCGAACGGGAGGTAACGGGCGAAGATGTTCTCTTGCTCATTGAAGTCCTGCATGTGCTTTTCGGCGGTATCGATGTAGAGGCGGAAGCCGAGCACGCGGCGAAGGGCTTCGCTGCCCGCGGCCGTCCTGCGGGACATTGAGCGCGACATAATCATCATCACGATGCCGCCGGGGATGAGGCCGGCGAAGGCGAGCCCGCGCGCCCAGTACGTCGCTGAGAACACGCAGAGCCCGGCCCCGAGAATGACCATGGCGATGCCGACGACGATCCACATGCCTTTCGCGGTCTCCGGCTTCACGTCGAACCACTTCCGCTTCATCGCGTCTTCGTAGAGCAGCTTTTTCGCCTTCGCCAGGTCGTCGGCGAACTTGTACTTGAGGTCGGAGAGTTCCACTTCTTCCTTCGAGCCCGTGAAGATGCCGGTGAAGATCTCCTTCTCATAGGCGGTCAGGCCTTCGGTGTCCTTCTTCTTGGTCAGCTTCCAGTCGTTGCCGCCGAACCAGCCCTTCTTCGGCAGTTCGGTGATGTGGAGGTAGCCGCGGACGGCGAGGTCCACAATCGTGGCAGTGACATCGAGGGTGTCGGCCCGTTCATCGAGGATGACGCCCATCTGAGCCGGCTTCAGGTCATCGGGTGGAAGGTACTCGACAACCACGTCGCGGCGGGCGAAGAGGGGCCGGGTGTGCTCTTCGGGGTTTTGGGTGAGGTAGTAGACGCTCGTGTAGGCCTTGTCCCGGCCGTGCGTCCACCAGCCCCAGCCGATGATGCCGAGCGAGACGAGGAAGCTCGCGGCGAGCCCGGCCCATTCGAGCGGGTCGAGCGTGAAGAAGTCGCCGATTTCGGCTGGCTCCACGGCGTCGGGCGGCGGGACCTCCACCAGTCCCTTCTGCCAGCCAACGGCGACGGTGACCTGCTCGTACGGGCCAAGGGCACGGGTGGTCTCGAACGCGGCGACGTTGTCTTCGGAGGCGGCCAGGCATTCCTCCGTGGCGCCGGCGTAGCCGTTGAAGCAGAGCGTCATGAGGTCGGCGCCACGCGGGAGGGTGACCGTCATCGAGAAGGCATTGATGGGCACCGGCCATTCGCCCGTCACGTCCCAATAGAGTTCGTCGTGGTCCTGGTAGGCATCGAGCGCGCCGGTGACGGTGTACTTCAGGACGTACTCTTGCTTGCCGGTGAGGAACGTATCGGCGTCGCCGACGCGGATGCGGAGCCGGCCGCTGATGGTTTCGACAGCGAACTTCCAAGGGCTTCCATCGAGCCGGGTCACCGATTGGATGTCGTAGTCGTACTTGCGGTCCGCCCCGGGAGGACAGGGGTGGATCGGCTGTTCGGCGCCGTCAATCGGGTCCGGGCAATCGACGCGCGGGTAGAAGTAGCGTTCGATGCCGCGGCGCTGCAAGCCCTTCCAGTCGACGAGGATCGTCTCCGTGGCATCGATCGAGCCGTCGGGCTGGACAACGTAGTCCACGTCGAACGACGTGACCTCCCACGCTTCCTGGGCGCGGGCCGGTGACGCGCCGGGTACGGCAAGAAGCGTGGTCAGGAGTGCGAATGCCAGGATGGCCGATGTGCGCATTGTGCCGCCGATTCTCGCCGTTCCGGCGCGTGGGCGCACGTTCAAGACAAGGCAATCCGGGCGGCGTATGATCTGGGTTTATCTCTCGGGCACCGGATTGATTTCGACCGGGACACATCCCCCATTGAAGGATGGTGCATGGAAGCATTCGACTATGCTGCGCCGAAAACGCTTTCGGAAGCGTTCACGCTTCTCGGGAACGGCAAGCGCACGCTCCTTTTGGCCGGTGGCACCGATGTCATCGTTCAGCTCCGCGAAGGCCGCCGCCATTGCGACCAGCTCATCGACCTGAAGCACATACCCGACCTGATGACGATGGCGTTCCAGGCGGACGGTTCGCTCGATATCGGCGCGGCGACGCCGCTTGCGGAGATTTACGAGAACCCGGACGTCCGCAAGACGTTGCCGGCGCTGGTGGATGCCGCATCGATCATCGGCGGGACGGCGATTCAGTCACGGGCGAGCCTGGGCGGGAACCTGTGCAACGCGAGCCCGGCGGCGGATTCTTCGCCGGCCCTGATGGTGCTTGGCGCTACGTTGCAGATCGCGTCGGCGAGCGGCACGCGCGATGTACCCGTCGAAGAGTTCTTCGCCGGACCGGGGCGGAACACGCTTCAGCCGGGTGAACTGTTGTTGAAGGTGCACATCCCGAAGCAGCCTGCTGATTCGGGAGCGTTCTACCACCGCTTCATCCCGCGGAACGAGATGGACATCGCCGTAGCCTCGGCAGGTGTGCGCATCGCGCTCGACGGGTCGGGCAACATCGCAGAGGCGCGCGTAGCGCTGGGCGCGGTCGCCGCGACGCCGATCATGGTCCCGGCGGCGGTTTCGGCGCTGGTTGGGAAAGCGCCAACGGCCGAAGCGTTCGCGGCAGCCGGCGAAGCTGCGGCCGCCGCGGCGACGCCAATCGATGACATGCGGGGAGGCGTTGCGCAGCGCAAGCATCTCGCGAAGGTCCTCACCGTCCGCGCGCTCGAAGGCGCGCTCAAGCGACTCCAGGAGGCGCGTTAGCCCATGGCACGAACCCAGGTATCGACCACCCTTAACGGCTCGGAGACCGACTTCCTCTGCGAACCGCGCCAGAGCCTGCTCGAAGTGCTTCGCGACGAGATTGGCCTCACGGGCACGAAAGAGGGTTGCAACAACGGCAACTGCGGCGCCTGTAGCGTCATCATGAACGGGCGCGTGGTGAACGCGTGCTGCGTGCTCGGTGTCGAGGCGCAGGGCGCGAACATTACGACCATCGAAGGCGTGGCCCAGGGCAGCCAGC
>CALFYR010000276.1 GCA_937954195.1 uncultured Dehalococcoidia bacterium | reverse complement strand
TTAGGCGTTGATACCAGACTCGAGGGGATCAGGACTGAGGATTGGCACGCGGAGATTGATCGGCGAATGGCCGACTTCTGCCTGGGGAAGGATCCCGCCTGGATCGTCAGCATGCTGCAAGGGCCACGCATCCCGGCCAGCCGTGTCCTCGACACGGTCGAAATCCACAACGACACGCACCTGAACGCGCGCGAGTATTGGGTCGAGTTACCGCACCCCCGTATGCCGAATTGGAAACAGCCCCGGACAGCCTGGTGGATGCGCGAGGCACAGCCGATGCCACGGCGCCACGCCCCGCTGTTCGGCGAACATAACGACGAGGTTCTGCGCGGATTGTTGGAATTGGGCGACAACGAAATCGCCGCCCTGCGAGAGGGCGGCGTTATCGGTGATGCGCCGGTGAACCCGGGCGTCGGCTAGCGACCGCAACCTGTGGCGGCGGCCCAGTGGGCCGCATGAACCGAGTGCTTGGTCGACCTTTGCGCCAGAATCTCCCCCATGGTTCGCCTTCCGAAGCGGATACGGCTCACTCACGACACGTACCACGATCAGGAAGCGGTGTTCCACATCGTCTTTCGGACGGCGATCGGCGAGACGCCATTCCAGCACGCGGGCCTTCGGGATGCGGTATGGAGCCTCGTCACCAATGAACACCGGCGAGGCAACATAAGAGTCTACGGAGCGTGTCTAATGCCCGACCATCTCCACGCCGTTGTGTCCTCTCGGGACCGGGACGTGATCAAGTGGGTAGACGGCTTCAAGTCCTACTCAACACGGGTATCCCAACGGTACCGTCCTCAAAGGATCCTGTGGCAACCGGGCTTCTTCGACCGACGGATTCGTGACGAGTCTGAGTTCGCCGCTGCGATTGAGTACGTCGTCAGAAATCCGGTCGTCGCCCGACTGGTCGAGCAAGCCGAGGACTGGCGGTGGTGCGGTGCATGGGTGGATGGCAAGGAACACTTCGAGTAGTTCGTGCGGCCCACTGGGCCGCGGCTACACCAGATGGAACGAAATCGCCGCCCTGCGAGAGGGCGGCGTTATCGGTGATGCGCCGGTGAACCCGGGCGTCGGCTAGACCTCGACGATCAATCGCTCGAGGCCCCGGAACCCGGGTACTGTCTTCCAGACCAGTTCTTGTTCGGGCATGCGGATGTTCGGGAATCGGTTCAGGAGCGTGAGCACGCCGATCTGGGCTTCGAGCCGTGCCAACGGTGCACCCAGGCAGTAGCGCCTGCCACCGCCGAACGCCACGTGGTCGACGTCTTCCCGTGTGATGTCGAACTTGTGCGGGTCTTTGTGGAGCCGCGGATCATAGTTCGCGCCACCAAGTGCCACGGTGACTGACTGTCCGCCCGTGATGGGGCAGCCGGCGATCTCCCGGTCATCCGGCGTGATCCGGCCGGAGAAGGTCACCGGGCCTTCGTAACGGAGCATCTCTTCGACCGCATTCACAATGAGCGAGGGGTCGTCCTGCAGCAGCTTCACCTGCTCAGGGTGCTGGAACAGGTTCTTGAAACCGTTGCCGAGCAGGTCCGTCGTCGTGACGTTCCCGGCCGCGAGCAGAAGACCGATCATCGTCACGACTTCCTCGTCGTTGAAGAAATCGCCGTTGTCCTCGGCCTGCAGCATCCCCGTGATAAGGTCGTCCTTCGGCTCAGCACGGCGCTCCGCGATCGTGCGGCGCAGGTAGGCGTTCATGGCCTCGCCGGCCTCCATCGCCTTCTGCTTCTTCTCTTCCGAGGCGAAGGGATCGAACCCGGCAGCCACGCTATCGTCGGTCCAGCGCTTAAAGTCAGCCTGGTCTTTCGGGTCCACGCCGAGCATCTCCGCGATCACGATGGTGGGGTAGGGCTGGCAGTAAGCGGCCATAAGGTCGAACGAAGGCTGGCCCTCGACCTTGTCCAGCAGCTCGTTGGCGATCTCTCCGATACGGTCGCGCATCTTTTCAATTGAGCGCGGGGTAAAAGCCTTGGTCACCAGCGACCGAAGGCGTGTGTGGTCCGGCGGATCGAGGAACAGCATCGATGGCTGAACGTCCCGCTCTTCCATCATCTCAGCGCGGTTGAAGATACGGTTGAAGGTGCCCTCGGCGGCCTTGCGCGGGTCAACCATCAGCTCCCGGTCATTCAGAATGGCGTACACGTCGTCGAAGCGTGCCACCAGGTAGCGGCCCAACATCGCATCGTGGTGGATGCGCCCCCCTTCCCGCACCTCGTCAAGGAGCGTGAACGGGTTCTCCTGGTAGGCGGGGTTCATCGGGCTGAGGGCCATTCCCAGGGGGACATCGGGGCGGGTCTGCTGTTGGGTCACTGTGGGTCTCCGGGCTCAAACTTGAACAACCGTACCAAATCCGAACGCCGTTCGAAAGTGGCTGAATGAGCGAACATTCACATTATGCTCCAGCGCCAGCGGGTTACCAGCCCCACCGCCCGCCCGGGCTCGGCCACCGCAAATCCGGTCCCCTGGCGGTCCGTGCGCAGGTTGAACGCGTCCGGGGCGCATGTCTGCGGTTCGATGCAAAAGGCGTCCGGCGTTGTGTACACCATCACGTGTGGTGCGGGGCATTCGACCGACATCCCGAGGCGCACCCTGCCCCAATCGATCACGACCGGTCCCTCCAGGCCGGTATAGCAGTCGTCAAATCCCCGTGAGCCGAGAGGACGCGTCGCGTCGAGGACGAAGTCGCCACCGGGCGGAACCAGCCCGCCTGACGGGATCTGGTTGGCCAGGAGGTAGCGGCTTTCGGCTGGTAGCCGCACGGTCGCGTCTTCTGCTCCAGCCACGGTGCGACGGAACCATGGGTGAAGGCCGACGCCCGCCGGGAACGCCTCTCTACGCGATCGCGCCTCTACCTTGATGCTCAGCCCGGTCTCACCAATCTCGATGCGCTGCCACGCGTATGCGTCCCACGGCCACCCGTCGCCGAGTTCGCACCGCAATTCGACGACGCGCCCGACCCGTGCCACCACCTCCCAGGGCTGATCGAAAACGAGTCCGTGGAGTGCATGCCCGCCGTCGTTCGCAGGAAGTTCGAACGTGCGGCCCGCCCAGGAGAATCGACCACCCGCGACGCGATTTGGCCACGGGGCCATCGGATAACACCCGCCGTCCAGCGGACGCTCTGCGTACGACTCGACGTCGGCAGGGCTTGAAAGCAAGGCTTCCTCTGCCCCATCCACCACTACCCAGATCTGGTGAATCCGCCCTCCAAATTCGGGGGCGACCTCCACACGCGTGCCACCGGCACGAAGTTCAATCACTCGCGGAGCATCGCAGTCGAACCAATTACACCGAAATGCCGTACAGCCTCAGAGCATCCTTCTTCAGTTCACTCTGAAAGTCTGGATGCGCGACCGAGATGAGCTCGCCGATGCGTTCTCGGATGCTTTTTCCTCGCAGGCGGGCGATTCCCTGTTCGGTAACCACATAGTCAACGAAACCCCGGTGAACCGTGTTCACGGTTCCGGGCGGGTGGCCGCCGACGATGCGGGTGTGGCGCGCGCCATTCACGAGTGAGCTCGACGGCAGGACGATCACCGAACCACCTGCCGATGTTGAGGCGCTCACCGCGAACACTGCCTGCCCGCCAGTACCGCTAAACACGCTCGGCCCAAGGGTCTCTGAGCTGACGTT
>CALFYR010000275.1 GCA_937954195.1 uncultured Dehalococcoidia bacterium | reverse complement strand
CTGCCTGTTTCGCTTGCCTTTGCCCAATCCCACCAGGTGCGCCCCGGAGATACGCTCTCGGGCATCGCCGCCAGCTACGGCGTGAGCATGCAGCAGCTTGCCCACACCAACGGCATTACGAACCACGACCGAATTTACGTCGGCCAGGTGCTCACCATCTCCGGCGCCGCGCCCGCTGCCGCCGCCGCCAGCACCACCCACACCGTCGCGCCCGGCGAGACGCTCTCAGCGATCGCTCGCCAGTACGGCGTGAGCCTTGGGGCACTGATCACCGAGAACAGTCTCTCGAACCCGAACTTCATCTTCGTTGGGCAGCGCCTGCGCGTGCCCGGTGGAACCGGCGGCGGGGGCTCGGTCGTCCCGGTCGCACCCATGATGACCACCACGGAGGTGGAGGCGTACATCCGCGAGGTCGCTGCTGAGTACGGGCTTCCACCATCGCTGATCCTGGGGCTCGCGTGGATGGAGAGCGGGTTCAACCAGAACCTGACGAGCTGGACCGGCGCTGTCGGCGTGATGCAAATCATGCCGGAGACGGCGGCGTGGGCGTTGGACTACCTGGAACCCTCGGCGGTCAACTGGCGGACGGACGCACGGGACAACATCCGGCTCGGGGTGGCGATCTTCGCGCATATGCACTGGCAATCGGGCTATGACGTCGAACTCACGCTCGGCTTCTACTACCAGGGCTGGTACTCGATCGAGCTCTACGGGATGTTCGCGGAAACGCGGCAGTACATCGCGAACGTGCTCGCGCTCTCCCGGCGGTTCTAGGGCCGTTAGCCGGGCATGTATGCTGACCGGAGATGGAGCAATTGCGAAAACGGTTGGAACGTTCGGGCAGGTTGTTCCGCGACCTCGTGGCGGCACTGACGCCTGAACAGCTCGCAAGCGACCTTGGCGGCCTGCCGAGCAATACTATCGGGGCGCAGCTCTGGTGTGTGGTCGGCGCGCGCGAGAGCTACGTCCGGGCGGCGCGGGCTGGCTCATGGCAGGGGTTCAGTTGCGAGACCTGGACGCAGGACACGCGGACGCCGGCGGATATCGTCGATGTGTTGACGGCCACCGCGGCCGATGTTGCTGCGGTTGCCGCAGACGCTCCCGCCAATTCACCCGCCGAAACGTTCCTGTTCGACCTGCTGGAGCACGAAGCGCAGCACCACGGTCAGCTCATCCGGTACATGTACGCGCTGGGCATCGAGCGTCCGGCATCCTGGCGCGAGCGGTACGCGCTGACCTAGACGGCACAGTGAGCTTCGAGCCAACGCCTGAGGGCAGCGATTCCGGCCCCTAGCCCGCCAGCACCCAGTACGCCTCCGCAAGGCGGTCGGTGAGGGCGTTCGTCCCGGGGGCCATGTCCTTCCAGCGCGACAACGCCTTGTTCACCTGCGCAGCCATCGAAACCCCCGTCCCGCGCGGCGAGACCGTAAGTGGCGCCCCGGTCGGAGCCATGATCGCCGCGCCATCCGCATAGGCGACTGCCGTGTACACCCGGTTTTCGTCGCTGCGGGCCCGGGCGAAGCGCTCGGTCATCGGGTCCGGCGCGAACGCGGACCAGGCGAGGATATCCGCCCCTTCGAGCATGAGCGTGCGTGCGACTTCCGGCACGAAGCCCTCTTCACCGCACATGATGCCGACGTTGCCCGCGGGCGTTTCGATGACGGGCGCGTTGATTTCGCCGAGCTGGATGCCCCGGCCGTGGGTCGCCGCGTGTTCGATGGTCCGCTCAGGCGTAACCATGACCACGGATTGGTGGGCGGAACATCCCGTGGTGGCGACGGCGAACACGGCCGCGCCGCCAAGCTCCCGGATGGCGGATTCGACCGTGGGAAGCGCAACCTGCCAGCCTTCCGGTCCGGTCGTGCCGCCGAACACGACAACGTCCGCGTCCTGCGCGCGAAGTTCGGCGTAGTGGGCGGCGGTGCGGGCCGCGTCGAATTCCTCGAACGCCGGGACCACCGCAACCCTCCGGTTGGATTCCGCCGGGACGATGGGTTCGCGCAGGAGGGCCGAGACCGGGAGTGAATCGGTCGGTTCGGTGAGCCTCCGGTAGAGCGCGGGCCGGCGCGGCACCTGCGGGATATCCATGGGCTCGACGTCGTAGACGACGACGGTCGGTGAATCGGCCGGCGCGCAGAAGCGCGAGTTGCCCAGCGGGTCGATGACGCTGGAGCGGCCTGCGTACACGAGAGTGTCGCCTTCGGGGCCGAACTTATCGGCGGCCAGCACCCAGACGCCGTTTTCGCGTGCGCGGACGGGCATCAGGTACTCGCACTGGGTGGTGGTGAGCTGGGACGGTTCGCGGCCCCAGGAGACCCAGGCTGTCAGGTCGAAGATGACTTCCGCGCCTTTCACGGCGAGAGACCGAGCCACCTCAGGCTGGCGGCCATCGGCGCAGATGAGGATGCCGAACGTGGCGAATTCCGATTCGAACACCGGGAACTCTCGGCCCCGCGCGAACCAGTTGGTATCGAAGTGCCAGAGGAAGCTCTTGTCGTACTGCCCCCGGACCTCGCCGGTCGCATCGAACACCACGCCGCTGTTGGTCACGCCACCGGAGGGATGGGGAACCGCGAGGCCCGCCGCGATCCAGTACCCGTAGCGCTTCGCCCGTTCCGCCAGCAGGTCTTCCACGTCGGCGTAGGGGCGCACGTTGTGGCGAGCGTACGGGTTGGCATCGCGCAGGTAGTAGGCGGGGTAGGCGCATTCGGGCAGGAGTACAACCTGGGCGCCGGCTTCTCCGGCTTCATCGAGGGCGGCGAGGATCGCCTGGAGGTTCTTTTCGGCGTCCTCGATCGGATGCGCGGGGACCTGGCAGAGCGCGGCGCGGAACGGCTTCATGGTGTGTGAGGATAGCAGGTACGGGTGCCTACTACGCACGCGTTCGTTCGATGCCGCACAATGGATCTCCCCGCGCGCTGCCGGGGCGAAGGGAAGCAACCACCAGTTATGCGCATCGCGATGGTTTCGGCACATACGAGCCCGCTGGCCCCGCTTGGCGGCCGCGAAACCGGCGGAATGAACGTGTACGTGCTCGAACTTTCGCGCGAACTGGCGCGGCTCGGGTACGAAGTCGATATCTTCACGCGGCGCGATGCGGAAATACCGACCGTTCAGCAGGTCGCGCCGAACCTGCGGCTGATCAACATCGATGCCGGTCCGGGCGAGCCGATCGAGAAGGAAGAGATCGTCCGCTATCTGCCGGAATTCCACGCGAACATGCGGCGCTTCATGGCCGAGCAGCCCGGCGGATACCAGCTGATCCACAGCCACTACTGGCAGAGCGGCTGGGCGGGCACGCTCCTCGCACGCGCTTTCGACCTGCCCCACGTAGTCATGTTCCACACGCTCGGCGAGGTGAAGAACCGCGCGCGCTTCGGGGAACAGGAACCGAAGCTGCGCATCCGGCACGAACGGACCATCGCGCGGCGAGCCACCGGCATCGTGACCGCCAGCGAGCACGAGCGTCAGCTGCTGGAGCTGTATTACGGCGCCGAACAGGAGCGCATGTTTTCGGTGCCGTGTGGGATTGACCTGGACCTGTTCCAGCCACGCGACCGGGAGAGAGCGCGCGCGGCGATTGGGATAGAAGGCGATGCGCCTCTCATCCTGTGGGTGGGGCGGCTCGAGAAGCTG